>NZ_JBLRWX010000001.1:0-128121 GCF_047921035.1 Natronococcus sp. | reverse complement strand
AACACCTGCGCGCCACGCTCGCGGGCGATTGTCCGGGTGTCGTCGTCGGAGTCGCCGTCGACGACGACGACGTTCGAGTACCCCTGTTCGCGAAAGCCGTCGATCACGTCGCCGACCGTCGCCGCCTCGTTCAGCGTCGGAATAAGGATACAGACCTCGTCGGCCGAAATATCGCGCGTGCGCTCGCTCATCGACAGGAACGCCTCTCGCTCGAGCGTCTCCGCGCGGGCCCCGTCATGCTCCATCGGTCGTGAGTTTCATTTCTGGAAGCAAAAATATATTGGCCATTTAGTGGGCAAAATAGTGTGTCGACGCTACGATCCGACGATCGAGACGATGTGCTGGCGCATCCGCCCGTCGATCGGGATGTTCGCACAGCGCTCGTCGAGCCCGATCGTCTGGAGCAGGAGACTCGAGTCGTCGAGCAGGGAGAGCTGAAGGTAGGTCCCCTCGCGGTAGCCGTCGCTCGTGCGGGTCATGTTGATGATCTTCAGCGTCTCGTACTCCCGGAGCTGGTCGGTGATGCGCTTCTTGCCGAGGACGTTCGCGTCGATCGCCTCGGCGAACGCCCGGTAGACGCGGTACATCTCGGTGGCCTTGAACGCCGAGCGCTCGGAGAACTCGTCCATCGTCGCCAGCGCCGCGATCGCGATCTTCGCCTGCGTGGGACAGCCCCGGATGAGATCCTGGATGCGGGTCACTTCGGCGTCGTCGTTGGCGACTCGGACGTGACTCTCCGTGACCTGGGCGGCGTCGTTGTCCCTGGCGACCTCGCCGGCGAGCCGAAAGAGGTCGATCGCCCGGCGCGCATCGCCGTGTTCCTGGGCCGAAAACGCCGAACACAGCGGGATGACGTCGTCCGTGAGCACGTCCTCGCGGTAGGCGTCGCGCCGGCGCTCGAGGATGTCGCCGAGCTGGTTGGCGTCGTAGGCTGGGAAGACGATCTCGTCGGGCGAGAAGGAGCTCTCGACGCGGGTGTCGAGTCGGTCGCCGTACTTCAGGTCGTTGCTGATCCCGATGACGGTGATGCTCGCGTCGACGTCGTTCTCCTCGCCCGCCCGCGACAGCTGCATGAGGAGTTTGCTGTCGTCGGCCTCCTCGGGCGGGACGTTCTCGACGTCGTCGGGCGGCGCGAGCCGGTCGATCTCGTCTAAGACGACGATGATCGCGTCGTACAGTTCGTCGATGACCGACCAGAGCCGGTCGTAGTACGCCCCCGTCGCGATTCCGGAGTGGGGGATCGTGATCCCCGTTTTCTCGGGCTCGTTCAGGCTCTTCGCGAGGTGGATGACGGTCTGGACCTCCGAGCGACGCTGGGCGCAGTCGATCACCGCCCGACCGATCCGGACGTCGTTCTCGAGGCCGCGGCCGACGACCTCGCGGCTGACGTACCTCGTGACGAGGGTCTTTCCGGAGCCCGACTTCCCGAGCAGGAGCGTCCCCTTGCCCGTTCCGCCGGTGATCGTCGGCTTGAGCCGTCGGGCGACGGTCTCGATCTGGTTGTTCCGACCGACGATCTTGTTCTGGTCGGGGACGTGGTCGATCCGCAGCAGATCCTCGTTCGCGAAGATCCGATCCTCTTCGTCCAGAACCGAGAGCGGATCGTCGCGAGACTTGGAGCGAGAGTGGGCGACCGCGCCGTGCTCGGCGGCGTACTCGCCGAGCGTCCCCGTCCCCTCCGCGTGCAAAGGCATACACCGTCTTTCAGATGAATTTTCCTTAGCTCTTTCCCTCCGCGAACGGGGGGTCGCTCGAGTCGAGTTCGTGTCGGAGCCGAAGCCGCCCGCACACTGGTCGCGAGTCACACACCGGATTTCAGATGAATCCGCGGGGAGAACGGAGCCGGTACAACCCCCACCCACACCGGATTTCAGATGAAACCGTGCGAAACCGGGACCGATCCCGGCCGATCGCCCCCACCCACACCGGATTTCAGATGAAATGCCGCGAGGAAAGGGGTGGTGGGGGAGGGGCTGTGACGATCGGTCGACGGTTCGATGAGCGGTGAATCGCCGGGGGACGACCGCGATCCGTGAGTATCCCGTTCGTTTTCGGATTGCCGTTTACGGACGGTACAGCCACCAACTCATCGATATCATCTGAAATCCGGTGTGGGTTCAGAGAACGAAACCGGGTCGTGAACCTCTCGCGACGACGGCGGGACAACCCCTTCGAGCCCGTCGGTCGCGGTTCGGCTTCCGATCCAACGACGCTGTATATAAACGACGAGAAAGAGTTCCCGTTCAGTTTCGGAGTCCTATCGTAGGCCGGCTGATTCTGGATCATCTCACTACACTACTACTACTAGATTACCACTAGAGTAAAATATATAATATTGGTCGAAAACTCCATCAGCGAAGACGGTCTTAGTACCTTGCAAATCACCTATAACCCGCTCTCCATCCCTCTCGGATCTCCTCACCGGATCTCGAGCCGGAGGCGTCACCACCCTTCCCCCTCCCCGCCTCCGATCGATTTCATCTGAAATCCGGTGTGGGGGTGTCCGTCCCCGAACCGATCCCGTTCGCGTTCCGACCGTCGTCCGAATCCGCTGGTCCGTCCCGTCTACGAGCGATAGCCATCGCTCTCGTCGGTGTCTCCTCGAGTACGAATCAGCCGGCGAACCGTTCGAGTACGAACCGGCCGGCGAACCGCTCGAGTACGAACGGTCGACGGCTACTCCGGGATCGGTGCCTCGGCTTCCTGCACGCGCCGTTCGGCCTCTTCCCGGTCCTCCGGGTAGCCGACGTCGATCCGCCAGCCGTCCATCCGGATCGCGTCGATCGTCCGCCCCGACTGGATGAGGAGATCGATCGCGTCGGGCAGTTCGTACTCCCCGCGATCGGAGGGCTGGACGAGGTGGCAGGCGTGGAAGATCGCGGGCGTGAACGTGTAGAAGCCGGTCATCACGAGGTTCGACGGCGGCTCGTCGGGTTTCTCGACGACCTCGACGATCTCGCCGTACTCGTTGGTGTCGAGCACGCCGTACCGGGAGGCCTCCTCGTAGGGTACCTCCTCGACGAGGAAGGCCGCGTCGGCACGCTCCTCGTGCTGGCGCTTGATCACGTCCCCGAGGTTGCCCCGGAAGACGTTGTCGCCGAGCATGAGCACGAAGTCGTCGTCGACGTGGGGCTCGGCCTGCAGGATCGCGTGGGCGAGCCCGAGCTGTTCGCGCTGGTGAGCGTAGGTGATCGGGACGCCCTCGTAGGCGTCGCCGTACCGTTCGATGATCTGCTCTTTCTGGTAGCCGACGACGACGACGAGTTCGGTGACGCCGATCTCGAGCAGGTTGTCGAAGACGTCCTCGACGAGCGGTTTCCCGTCGACTTCGACCAGGGCCTTGGGCTTGTCCTCGGTGAGCGGTCTGAGGCGGGTTCCCTCGCCGGCGGCCAGCACGACTGCTTGCATGTTCGAACAGTCACCGTGAGTTACCAAATAGTTTGTGCGTATTTTTCCCGGCGCGCAAAGATGTCCACCGTTCCCGAAGAACGGGCGCAACCGACCGTCGTCGACGGCCGCCGTCCGGCTCAGCTCGAAATCGTGAGAGAGAGAGAGAGGACAGCGTTCACGTTGGATCCAGTGATTTAACATGGGAGCACAGTCACCGCTACGTGAGGGAATCGGTAGAGTGAGTCTCGTACACAGATCCCGGCGAATACTCCGCGAAGACGGCGTTCCGTCCCTGCTGTGGCGGTCGATACGGTTCGTCTGGACGACGACCGTCTGGCGGCGCGAACTCGTCCAGCGGCTCCCCGCGAGGGCGGTCACCCTGGCGTTCGCCGTTCGGAGTCGGCTCCTCCCCCACGTCAGCGACGCGAACCCGGCTCGGCCGATCCGGGTCGATCCCGACGGGATCGAGTACTACCACGGCAGCGACGATCCCTGGCGGCTCGGCCACGTCATCGACGGTGACTGGGACGAGGCGGAGGGCCGATTCGAGGAGACGACGGTCTACCGGTCGCTCGAGGCCCGTTTCCTCGAGGGGGCCGACTGGGAGGAGACCGAACTCTACGCCGAGTACCGCGACCGACTCGAGGCCGGCGATCCGTACTGGCGGTGTACGACCGAGGCGGAGCTCGAGGCCTACTTCGAACGGATCGACGCGCTCTACGAGACGGTCGCCGAGGAGGGGTACCGCTCCCAGCGGGAGCTGCTGGCCAGCGACGACGCCGACCCCCGCGAGGAGAACACCGATGCGGTCCATCCGGTCGTCCAGGAGATCGGGGTCAACGTCTACCGCGACGGCGAACTGGTCAAGAAGGGGACCGGCTTCCACCGGCTGGCGATCGCGAAGCTGCTCGACCTCGAGGAGATTCCGGTCACGGTCCGGGTCAGACACGCCGACTGGCAGGCGGTCAGGGACGAGATCCGAGCGGCCTCGAGCCCCGCGGAGCTGAGCGAGCGGGCCGCGTCCCATCTCGAGCACCCTGATCTCCTGGACGTCGTCCCCGAGGACTGGCGGGAGTCGAAGACCGAACCGACGGACCGTCCGGATCGCGAGGCGTCGCGGACGGACGATTCCGAGGACGACGACGTCCCGGTCCCCCGGCGGTAACCGACACGCGCCGAGCCGGCACGATTAACTACCGCTGTTCGGAACCCCTCGGCTATGTCCTACCTCCTCGAGAGAGTGAAAGAAACCTGGCGGCGGGACGGCGTTCGAGCCGTCGCCGAGGAGACGATCTCCTATCTGCGATGGCGACTCGAGGGCTCCGCGGCGTACGGAGCCGTCCGAACCCGCGACCTCGAGTTTCGGAACCGACACGTCGACGCCGATCCGCTGGCGCTGACGTGGGTCGACCCCGCCGAGATCGAGTACGTCGTCGGCGAGCTGGTCCCCGACGAGACCGACGATTCGCACTTCGAACGACCGAACGTACCGGCCCAGGGACGAGACGGAATCGGCGCCGTTCGCGGCGGCGAGTGGGATCGACCGACGGTTCCGTTCACCGCGCTCTCGGAGTCCCGGCTCTTCGAGGAGCACTTCCTCGAGGGCGTCCCCTGGACCGAGACGGCGTTCGTCGACCGTCACCGCCGGTCGCCCGACTCGGACTGGAGCGAGCGGAAACTACTGCACAAGCTCGAGCGCTTCGACGACCTCTACGAGACGATCGCGACGGAAGGGTACAGAACTCAGCGCGAACTCGGCGGCCACCCGCTGAACGAGATCATCGTCTACCTCGGTCGGAACGGCGAACTCCGGTGGCACGAGAACGGCCGCCACCGGCTGGCGATCGCGAAGCTACTCGACCTCGAGGCGGTGCCCGTGCTGATTACGGTTCGCCATCGGAAACTGCTCTTTCCAGGCGAGCAACGCTCTCGCTAACTCTCGAGTCGGTTTGCGAACACCGCGAGCCGGCTCTTCGCCTCGAGGACGGCCAGCAGCGCACTGCAGCTGACGCTCGCGGCCCAGTAATAGACGGCGTACCGGACGGGTCGGGGATCGATCGCCAGCGCGTGCCCGAGATAGGCGGCCGCCCGCTCCCGTCGCCCGTTTTCGGCGTAGACGATCGCGACGTTGACCGCGAACTCGGCCCGCCGCCGGCGGCCGACGTGCTCGCCGTGGCGCTCGAGCACCCGTCGGTAGCCCTCGAGCTTCCGTTCGGGGTCGGTCCCGATCCGCTCGCCGTCGGTGTGGCGATCCAGGAGCACCTCGGAGACGCCCCTGATCTCGGCGCCCTCGTCGGCCGCCAGCAGGCGCAGGTAGAACTCGTAGTCCTGGACGGCCGGCAGTTCCTCGTCGAGGAGGCCGACGTCGTCGAACGCCGACGCGGGAAACGTCGTCGCCGAGAAGCTCCCGACGGGGTTGCCCCGCCCGAGGTCCGCGAGCGTGACCCGTTCCTGTGCCCGGATTACATCGTAGACCGCCCCGTCCCGGCGCTTCCGGTAGGAGGTGCAGACGCCGCGGACCCGATCGGAACCATTCCGGAAGGTCTCGAGGACCCGCTCGACGTGGGTCGGCGCCAGTTCGTCGTCGGAGTCCAGAAAGGAGACGAACTCGCCGCTCGCGCGTTCGATCCCGCGGTTCCGGGCCGCGTTCGCCCCGCCGTTCGTCCCGGTCTCGAGGACGATCAGCCGGTCGTCGTCGTACGAATCGAGGACCGCGCCGGTCCCGTCGGTCGAGCCGTCGTCGACCACGATCACCTCGAGGTCGCCGTGCGTCTGTGCGAGCGCGCTGTCGATCGCTCGACCGACGACCGAGGCGCGGTTGTACGTCGGGATGACGATGCTGACCGCGGGCATTCCGTTGTCCTCCCTCTCGCCGCCGAAATCAAAGTCCTTTTGCTCGGGGACTCGTACCGCTAAACGAACCCGATGACGACCGTCTCGATCATCACGCCCGTCTACAACGACTTCCCGGGGCTCCGCGAGACGGTCGACTCGCTGGCGGAACTCTCCACGAGCGTCGACTGGGAGCACACGGTCGTCGACAACGGCTCGACCGACGGCACGTACGAACTCGCCGAGCGCTACGTCGCGGATCGGCTCGAGGGAACCGTCCTGTGCGAGGACGGGATCCAGTCCTCCTACGCCGCCCGCAACGCCGGCGTGCGACACAGCGACGGCGACGTTCTCGCGTTCGTCGACGCCGATATGACCGTCCCCGAGGGGTGGCTCGAGGACGCCCTCGCCGCTTTCCGGGCCGCGGAGGCCGACTATATGGGCTGCAGCGTCGAACTCGAACTCCCCGACGCCCCCTCGCTCGCGGCCCGCTACGACCACCACTCCGGGTTTCCGGTCGGCCACTACCTCGAGCGCCAGCGCTTCGCGCCGACGTGTTGTTTACTCGTCCGTCGCGAGGTCTTCGCCGACGTCGGTCTCTTCGATCACCGACTGACTTCCGGGGGCGACAAGGAGTTCGGCAACCGGGTCGACCGGGCGGGGTACGACCTGCACTTCGCGCCCGACGTCACGATGACCCACCCGGTCCGGGACTCGATCCGCGCGCTCGTCCGGAAGGACCTCCGCGTCGGGCGGGGGCTCTGTCAGCTCCAGCGCTACCATCCGAATCGGTACGGGACGCCCGGGGTCCCGCCCCGTCCTTCCGGCGTCAAACAGCCCGATCCCGACATCGAGACGCGAGACCGCCTCCTCTTCGGCGCGCTCGAAACCGCGCTGACGGGCGTTCGCGGGGTTGGGTACTATCACGAGTACCTCGCCGGGAAACGAGAAAGGAAGCCGACCGGATCGATTCCCTCGCTCGCGGAGTAGGGGAACTTACCCCGGCAGCCGGCCCGTTCGCTCGACGAGCACGAGGACGACGACCGTCCCGCCGAGTACGACCGCGGCGCTCGCGAACACGGTGTCGTAGGCGTACCCGCCTTCGACGAGCGAGCCGACGGCGGACGAGCCCAGTGCCTGCATCAGCATCCACGTCGAGCTGAACACGGCGTAGGCGCTGCCCCGCGTCGAGTCCGGTAGCGTATCGAGGAGGTACGTGTCGATCGCGGGAAAGAGGGCGTGGATGATGAAGCCGACCACCGTCGAGAGGACGATCAGTCCGATCAGCCCCTCCACCTGCGTCAGCACGAGGACACTTGCGGAGAACGCGCCGACGATCCCCAGCAGGTACGGGACGTGGGGGAACCTGTCGGCCAGGTCGCCGCCGAAGAAGAAGGCGGGGACCCCGGCGGCGAAGATGATCGTCAGCATCATCCCCGCCGCCCAGTCCGAGAGCCCCTTCGACTGCATGTACAGCTCGTAGAAGTTGAACAGCCCCTGCCAGACGAACGACGCCGCGCCGACGATCGCCAGCGCGGTCACGATCAGCTTCCACTCCGAGAGCGCGCCGGCGACGAAGTCGCGGTCGGCGTCCCCCGCGGTCGGCAGCTCGGCGTTTCTCGCCGCGACCCACGTGTAGCCCGTGATCGCCGCCGCGCCGACCGCGATCGCCCACAGCGAGAGCCGCCAGTCGACCAGCAGCGTAAGCGCGACGAACGGGGCGGCGATCACCGCGGCGATCTGACTGGCCGCGCCGTGGATGCCGATGATCCGCCCGATGCGGTTCGGGTAGAGCTCGCTCAACAGCGGGTTCGCCGAGACGAAGTAGATCCCGGAGGCGATCCCCATGAGGAAGGCTCCGACCATGAGGTGTTCGACCGTCGTCGCGGTCGCGGCCAGTCCAGAGGAGCCCGCGAGGACGAGCCCCGACACGAGGACGACGTAGTGGCGAGGCACCTTCGTGAGGATCCACCCGGTCGGGAGCCGCGGCGAGGCGCTGCCGACCCAGGCGAGGGTCACGATGAGGCCGGCGGTCGCCTCGCCGATCCCGAACTCGGCGATGAAGACGTCCAAAAGCGGCGCGAAGACGATTCTGGCGAGATTCACCAGAAAGACGAGTCCGCAGAGAGAGGCGAACAGTCTGGCGCGTGTCACGGTCGGTGTTTCTAACGGGTCGCCTCAAGCGTTCCGAAGTCGGCGCGAGATCGGCTCGAGGGGGTAGAGACTCGAGAGAGCCACCGAAACTGCTCGAGCGGAACCCGGAGGGGGCGACCCGAGACGTTTTGCTCGACGAACCCCTATCCAGGTCGATGCCGACGACGTGTGCGCTCTGTCGACGGGTCGTCCCCGACGAGCGGATCGACGATCCCCAGGTCGTCCAGAAACACCACCTCCGGCCGGAGGAGCGAGCCACGAGCCCGACGGTGATGCTCTGTCGTCCCTGTCACGAACAGATTCACGCCCTGTTCACGAACGAAGAACTCCGCGACGCGTACGACACGATCGAGGCGCTGCGATCGGCCGACCGCCTGCAGGGGTACGTCGACTGGATCAGGGGAACGAACAAGCTCGCTGTCGGTAAAACGAACGATCAGTCGTCGCCCGGACGCGGCATCGCCTCGATCTCTCGAATCTCGGTCGTTTTCCGTACCCGATCGTACTGTCGCTGCCACGCCTCCCTCGGAAACAGGTCGTTTCGGTCGAACAGGTCACGGGCGTCGTCGGTGAGCGTATAAAACTTGTACGGGTAACCGCGGACGCGTTCGCCGGGTTCGACGACCAACTCCTCGAGCACGCCGGCAGCCTGCAGGATACGGAGATGACGGCGGATCGCGTCTTCCTCCAGCGGTGGGTTCATGTAGTCGAGTTCCTTCACACTCGGGGCTTCCTCGGGATGTCCGACGATATCGGCGAGCAGATTCGCACGTTGCTCGTCGGTGGCTTTCTGCAGGGCTAGCCACGTGTTGAATTCATCGGGCTCTCGCTCCGGCCCACTAGCACCACCGGGCTGCGTCGCGTCCGGGCGCATATGGAACAAGTACGCGCCTATCGAACATAAACACTTGGTCAGTAGACTCAACCGTTACCTCAACCATTTCCGAAACTGGTTCCACAACCTATACACATACTGGTTGCGAAATCGTCTATGAGCCGATATGACGGGTGATTCGGACGCTGACGAGTCGGAGTACATCGGCGGTATCGACCCAAACGAGATCGTCGATGAGGAACGGCTCCAGCTCACTCCACACCAGCACGCACAATTAAAAGCGAAGTTGCACGGGAGTGCCCAGTTCGATGCAATCAAGCGAACCGAGCGAAGGTATTTGATCGTCGGACGCGGTGGCGAGGAGGGACCTGGAACGCGACGGTTGCGGGTCTGTCGGCAGTTGGACGCTCGCAGAGCGGCCTCGGCGTTCCGTCTCGAGGACTTCGGCTTCACTAGCGACGAGATCGAATTATGGGCACCGGCCTTCGATATTCTTTCGGCGATGGCGTCCCATATCGTCGGAGTTCTCGAGGACTTCGATGGCGGACATGTGTGGGAACTGGGCTACCTATACCACCATCAGATGCACGTCAGGGACATTCTCTGGTTGCTCAAGCGGAGCTACGAGAGCGAGGAGCGAACGCGCGAGAAGTACGACAACGGAATGGCTGCGTCTCACTTAGCGTCTCTCGAGGAGGCGGTTGGAGACCGTGTTCTCGACTGGCACGACGAGGACGATCTATCGGACGCCGTAGGCGAAATCCCGTGAGTGGAGTTCGTAATCGTTGGTGAACTCCGTTGTTTGTTCGCACAACCCGTATAAGTTCGCGACCAGTAGATAGCAACACGGTTTCGTTGTATCAACAAGCTATGGTATATAATGAATAAAGTAACATTAGAACTATATATATATAATATAATACACTCCAAACAGAAAGAAAACACAAACGAAATATATTATTTATGATATTAGTGGACCTTATATAATTATATGTTGGTATTTTAGTAGAGCAGTCGTGTTGTGCTCCAGAATCCTCTTCGTTCCTCTTTTAGGTCCATACTGTAATACCTGGCGCTTAAAAATATCATTCAGAGTGGCTATATAAAACACACTCTGGGTTTGTTACACATGTAACTATTATAACGGGCTTCGTTGACGTCCTATCCGAAATGACGACCTCTCAGGAAGGGCCCACTTTAGGATGGAATGCCTTCGTTGCAGTTTTTGAGCAGTATCACGAAATCAACAGTACATATATCGAAGCACAAGAAGCGTTCTTCAACGGCGTAAAAACAAATACTGACGCGCTGGAACACTATTCACACGCCTACGAACTCTGGCTTGACGCCTGGAAGCAAATGGTCAGGACGGACTTACAATCGGACGGCCAAGGGAGAACAACCCAGTATCCGGCCTCCATACCCTTGAAATCAGTTCGGCAGTCTACTGGCCCTACAGATACTGACACATCCGAATCCACTCCCATCGTCGATGAACGGGTAGCCACACTTGAACGGCGTCAGCAGGCACTTGAAGAAACGCTCAACGAAATTCATAGGGAAGTTGTTGAGTAGACCGAACCACTCCCTTCATACGGTTTACTGTAAATCAGTACCGGCGCAACCGCGACCCGTGCGGCGGTTGCGCCGGTAAATCGGTACAGCAATCCGTATCAAAACCTCTGGATAGCCAGTGAACGTGTGCTTGACCGATGAGGAGCATCGATCCGTTCCGAACAGCCCTTAGGCGGCCGACGTTCCGTCGGCATTCTCCCGAACAAGCGCGTCGTCGGACTGCACGAGCCCGTAGAGATAGCCGAAGCCGACGGCTGCGGTGAAGACGAAGATCGCGACCAGCTGTTTGATCTCCGCGCTCGAGGGCTCACGCACGAGGTCCCGAAGTCGCGAGGGGACGAACTCGAGCAGCAGTTGCTTCAGGTACTCGTTCTTGTCGCCCGCGGCCTCGGGCAACAGGAGGTCCATGATCCGCTTGGAGTACCCCTGCCAGAACGAGCGGAAGACGAGCCACCGGAAGTCGCCGCGGTACTCGAACAGTTTGTGGTGGACGACGGCGTCGGTGTTGTAGATCACGCCCTTGCCGTACCGGTTGGCCATCCGGATACAGACCGGGGCCTCGTGGGCCTGGATGTGGCGGTCGCCCTTTCGACCGGTGTTCTCGTCGTAGCCGCCGACCGAGAGGAAGACGCTCCGGCGAAAGGAGATGTTCGAGCCGTAGGTGTTGCGCAGCTCCGCCATGTGCTCGCCCATCCCGCGCTCGTCGCAGCCGACGAGCCAGTAGAACTCTTCGGGGAAGAAGTCGGGCTTCTCGGTCACCCAGTCGGGTTTCGCGTGACCCCCGACGGCGATCGCGTCGGTCTCCTCGTAGACGCGAGCCAACTCCGCGATCCAGTCGGGTTCGGCGACCGCGTCGTCGTCAATAAAGGCGACGACCTCGCCGCTCGCGATCTCGGCGCCCCGCGTCCGGCTGTAGGAGATTCCCCGGTTCTCGTCGTTGCAGCGGAGGACGACCTCCTCCCGGTCGCCGTACTCCTCGCGGACGCGCTCGAAGACGGCCTCGTTGCCGTCGACGACGACGACGACCTCGAGGGGGTCGTACGTCTGTGCGAGCACGCTGTCGACGCACTCCGAGAAGACGTCGTAGCGCTCCATCGCGTACGTACAGACGACGGCCGAGACCTTCATCGGAGGATCCGTTTCGATGAAGGAGAAATAAACTTTGTCGTCCGACCCACCGGATTTTGCGGAAACAATCCATAGCAGATGACTGTAAAATAATCTGATCAGTATGGGAAAGCTTATTCAGTACTTACCTCTCGTGGCACCTAATGAGTACGGAGACCGAACGCGCCGAGGAGCGGACGGAATCGTCCGCGCTCGGCTCGTGGGCGGAGTGGTACCACGTCCCCGTCGTCGGGGCCGTGATGCTGTTTATGTTCTGGGTCAGGACGCAGTCGTACGAGGCCTTTCTCACCGAGGACGGCACCCCCGCGCTCGCGGGCGTCGACTCCTGGTACCACTGGCGGACGATCCAGTGGACCGCCGAGAACTACCCCCGGACGATGCCGTACGAAGTCTGGACGGGCTTTCCGACCGGCAACTACGTCGGCCAGTTCGGGACCCTGTTCGACCAGCTGATCGTCACCGCCGCGATGATCGTCGGGCTCGGGGATCCCTCCTCGAGCACGCTCTACACCGTCTCCCTGCTCGCGGTGCCGGCGATGGCGGCGCTGGTCGCGATCCCCGTCTTCTATCTGGGCCGACGGCTGGGCGGGACCGTCGGCGGACTCGTCGCGGTCGTCTTGCTCGCACTCGCACCCGGGCAGTTCCTCGTTCGCACCACCGCGGGACAGCTTCAACACCACGTCGCCGAGGTGCTGTTCATGGCGGTCGCCGTCCTCGCGATGACCGTCGCGCTGCGGGTCGCCGAGCGCGAGCAGCCGATATACGAACTCGTCGCCGACCGTAACTGGGCTCCGCTCCGGGAGCCGGCGATCTACAGCGTCCTCGCGGGCGTCGCGCTCGCGCTGTACATCTGGGTCTGGCCCCCCGGCGTCGTCCTGATCGGGATCTTCGGCGTCTTCTTCGCGGTGCAGCTCTGTCTCGACTACGTCCGGGGGATCTCCCCCGATCACGTCGCGTTCGTCGGCGCCGTCTCGCTAGGCGTGACCGCAATTGCGACGGCCCTCTTGCTCGAGGAGCCCGGCACGAGCGTCACGAGCTTCGGCTACCTCCAGCCGGGCACCGCGGCGCTGGTCGCCGTCGGCTGTCTGTTCATGGCCTGGTTCGCCCGCCAGTGGAACGCCCGCGGGATCGATCGCCGCCTCTACCCGGGCGCGATCGCTGCGCTGATCGTCGGCGCGTTCGCGGTCATGTGGCTGGTCCTGCCGGAGTTCTACGACACCCTCGTTGGCAACCTCACGGGCCGGCTGATCCCGCTCGATCCCGACGCGGGGACGCTGACGATCCAGGAGGCCCAGCCGCCCGACGACTTTACCGCCCACGCCTTCAGCGAGTTCGGCACCGCCTTCTACACGATGCTCGCGGGACTCGTCCTGCTGGCCGTCCGACCGCTGTTCGGTCGCGAGTACCGCGCGGAGTACACGCTGATCCTCGTCTGGTCGCTGTTCCTGCTCAGCATGTCCGCGACCCAGATCCGCTTTGCGTACTACCTCGTGCTCGCGGTCGCCGTCGTCAACGCCGTCTTCGTCGCCGATATTCTGCGGCTGTTCGATCTGAATCTCCAGCGGGGCGCGCGGTCGCTCGAGGGGATCGAGACCTACCAAATCATCATCCTGTTCGTGGTCGTCCTGTTGCTGTTCGCGCCGCTGCTCCCGGTCGTCGCCGCCGACGGCGACACGGCGATCGATCGCGGCGAAGCGACGGGGCCACACCCCGACGCGATGGTCTGGGAGGAGTCGACCCACTGGCTCGAGTCGAACACGCCCGAACCCGGTAACTACGGCGGGGCCGGAAACGCCGACGAACTCGAGTACTACGGCAGCTACGACTACCCCGACGGCGGCGATTTCGACTACCCCGCGGGCGCCTACGGCGTGATGTCCTGGTGGGACTACGGCCACCTGATCACGACCCAGGGCGAGCGGATTCCCCACTCGAACCCGTTCCAGCAGAACGCCGATACCGCCTCGGCGTATCTCACCGCCGAGTCCGAACGGGAGGCCGAACTGATCCTCGAGGCGCTGGCGGCCGGCGAGGACCCGCTCGACGGTGACGACGACGTCCGACCGCTCGAGGAACTCGAGACGGCGGTCGATGACGACGCCGACGAACAGATGCGGTACGTGATGATCGACGACCAGATGGCCGGCGGGAAGTTCAGCGCGATGACCGCCTGGTCGGGGCCGGACTACCCCTACTACGTCACGCCCGACGTCGAGCCCGGTGAGGCGATCGATCGCGACGAGGTCGACGAACGCCTCGAGGTCCCCTACGAGGACACGATGGTCGCCGACCTCTACTTCGACGACGCCGCGGGGATGGACCACTACCGGCTCGTCCACGAGAACGATCGGCGCACGGCCGGCTTCGTCAGCTACGCGCTGATCGATCCCGAAACCGATCAGGTGCTCACCGACGAGACCGGCCAGCACCAGGTCGCGTTCAACCAGCCCCTCGACCAGCAGACCGAGCTCCAGCTGTCACAGTTCGAGGGGAGCCCCGAGGTCGACGTCGAGTACATCGACGAGCTCGAGACGGCAGGGGTCAAAACTTACGAGCGCGTCGCGGGCGCGACGATCGCTGGCACCGCCGACGCCGACGAGGGGACGGCGGTGACCGCTGAACTCGAGCTCGACTCCGGGGTCGACCGCGGCACCTTCACCTACGAGCAGGAAGCCGAGGTCGACGAGAACGGCGAGTTCGAGCTGACGGTGCCGTACGCGACCGACGACGAACTCGACGTCGACGACGGCTACACCGAAAGCGACGTCGAGGCCGTCGACGACTACACCGTGACCGTCGCGGGCGAGACGCCCCAGCAGGGCGACCTCGAGGTTCCCGAGAGCGCGGTCGTCGAGGGCGAAACCGTCGAAGTCGACCTCGAGGAGACGGACCTCGAGGACGCGGCGGACGGTGCCGCAGCTGACGACGAGACGGACGATGCCGAGAACGACGCCGACGACGCGGACGACACCGCTAACGAGGACGACGACACCGATGCCGACGACGGCGAGGACGTCGACGACACCGCTGGCTCGCTCGCCCCGACTGTAGCCGGGCTCGCGGGCTGACTCTCACTTCTTTCCGCTCGAGTAGCAAAAGCCCGCTTCGCGACCGACTCGCCGTCACGCTCCGCTGCGACGACGCTCGCTACCTGGCTCGGCTCACGACGAGTCGCCCTCCGTCGCGGCCAGCGCTCGGAACGCGATCGTCGGGAATCGGGGGACGACCGTACTGGGGCGACGACCGCTGCCGTTCGTCGGGAGCGGCACTCGCTCGATGACGCCCCGATCGGCGAGTTCGTACAGGAACCGCTTGACCGTCCCGGCGGTCAGCCCCGATCGAGCCGCGATTTCGGTCGCGACCTCTCGAATGGGCCGGTCGGTCGCGTCGACGGCGATCAGGTCACACAGGACCCGCTGGCGAGTCTCCGAGAGCGAGAGCGCTCGATCGACGTGGACCCCGGCGTCGGGAACGTTCTCCATCGCCCGCTCGAGGTGTGACTGCTCGATCCGATCCGCCTCGTCCTCGCCGGCCAGCACCGCGGCGCCGAACAGCACCGCGAGCGCGTCGTGTGCGTTGCCGTCGGCCCAGACCGCGATCTCGCGGACGGTCTCGTGGTCGAGCGCGCCAGCCGTCAGTCCCGTCGACGTTCGATCGGTGACGACGTCGACGAGTTCGTGGTGGCGGTAGGCCGGCACCGTCACCGTCGTCCCGCGCCAGCCCTCGGGTTCGTCCTGACCGACGGCGAGCGTCGCGACGCTCTCGCTCGCGGGCTCGACGAGTTCGCGGATCCGATTGTAGGAGAGGGTCTCCGGCTCGTCGTGGTGATCGACCGCGACGACGGCTCGCCGATCGGGCCGCGAGAGACGGGCACAGAGCCGCTCCCGCAGGTCGTCGGTGCCGACGCCGCTCTCGGGAACCGCGTCCGGAGAGATCATCGAGAGCACGCTTCGGTAGAACGCGAAGGCGCTGCCGACCCGCCGGGCGTCGACGTAGACGAACCACGTCACCGTCCCGGAGCTGCCGGCCCGGGTCGTCGTTCCGATCGTTCGGGTCGGCTCGCCGAACCGCTCGTTCAGCGCGCCGAGCAGCGCCGTCACGATCGCGGACGTGCCGGCTCCCGCCGGGCCGACGACCGCTGCCGGCTCGGGCAACTCGTCGTCGAACACCGGCTCGAGCGCGTCGAGCAGCTGCTCGAGCACGGGACCTCGCCCGACGGGTTCCGCGCGGTGGACGGCCGGACTGAGGTGGGTGCGGTTGACGACGATCCCGTTCGTTCGGTGCGCGGATCGTCGCCTGGCGATACGCTCCTCGAGGTTCATCAGTCGACGAGCGCGGCCTCGAGGACCTCGAGGGTGTGGGTGATCTCGTAGCCGGTGCCGTGGCCCATCTGCATCGAGCAGGTCGGACACTCCGTGAGTCCGGTCGTCGCTTCCGCGTCCTCCATGTGCTCGAACATCTCCTCGCCGATCTTCATGGAGGTTTCGTAGTTCTCCTCCTTCCAGCCGTACGTGCCGGAGATGCCCGAACAGGAGTCGCCGACGTCCTCGACGTCGATCCCGTCGATCGCGCTCAGCACCTCGACGGTCTGGCCGTCCAGTCCCTGGTTGCGGGCGTGACAGGGCGCGTGGTACGCGAACTCCGCGTCGACGGCGGTGCCCTCGAGTTCCCCTTTCAGGTCCTCGTGGACCCGCAGGTACTCGACGGCGTCCCAGGTGTTCGCGGCGACGTCCTCGGTGCCCTCGAAGTCGAACAGCTCGGGGTACTCCTGGCGGATCGACATCGAACACGAGCTACAGGAGGCGACGATGTCGGCGCCGTTCTCGATCGCGTCGGCCAGTTCCCGAACGTTGGTCTCGGCGGCCCGGCGGGCGTCCTCGAGCATCCCGTTGGCGAACATCGGCGTTCCGGAACAGGCCTGCTCGGGCACCATGACCTCGTAGCCGAGGTGCTCGTAGACGCGGACGAGCGCCTTCGCGACCTCCGGGGTGTTGTAGTTCGAGTAGCAGCCGTGGAAGTACGCGATCCGCTTGTGGGGGTTCTCGAGGTCCTCGCCGCGCTCCGCTCGGGCCTCCCGTGCTCGCTCCCGCGAGGTGTCGTTGCCGCCGCGTTCGGTCCACCAGCCGCGGAACGTCTGGGTCGCGAACTCGGGGAACTCCCGGTCGCCAGCGATCCCGATCACCTTCTCGCCCATCCACTGGGTGACCGACAGCCCCATCACGAAGTTGGTGGTCCGGGGGAAGGTCGCGGCGATCGGCGCCAGCTTCCGGTAGTTCGAGAGCATCCGATTGCGCCAGTACTCCCGGGAGAGCTTGCTCATGTTCTCCTCGACGTACTCGGCCCGTGCCGTGTTGTGCATCTGGGAGAGCGGTACCTCGGAGGGGCAGGCGCTGTCACAGCGCATGCAGTTCGAACACTTCATCACCGAGTCGTCGATGTCCTGGTCCTCCTGGCGCTTGAGCCGCCACTGCTCGGGCCCCTGGAACTTCGGTCCGGGGAACTCGTCGTCGACCTCGGCGACGGGACAGTTCGTGTCGCAGGTCGAGCACTTGTAACAGTTGTCGGCGCCCGGCCGGAGGTCCATCTCCTCGGCCTCGGGGAACACCTCGATCGGCTCGAATCCCTCTTCCTCGCCCGGTACGTGATCGTCCATCGGCCGTTCTGCGTCACTCATCGAATCACCTGGGTAGATCGCGCTCGGTCGTTCGCATCGTTCGCGTGGCTCGAGTCGCTCGAGCCGGCTGTCGTCACTGTACTCGTCGCTGCGGTCGCCGTCATTCGCTCGCCTCCGTTCCAGCCTGCCCGCCCGCGACGTATCCCGTCGCGAGCGAGACTCCGGCGCCCGACTTCTCGGCCGCGTAGTCGTACCCGCCCAGCACCGCCCCCGCCGCCCGCAGGTTCGCGAACTCGGGCTCCTCGTCGACGTCGAGGGGGCGCAGCTCGCGGTCCGAAACGACGCCGAACTGGGCGTAGGGCTGCTCGCCGAAGACGTCGTCGACGAACCAGTCGTAGCGGTCGTCGGCGTGGGGAACGTAACAGTCGAAGATCGGCTCGAACACGCGCTCGCGCTCGCTGCGGACCCCCTTGCCGACGAGCCCGCCCGTCGCGAGGACGTACTGGCTCGCCTCGTGGGGAATCTCCTGGCCGTGGCGGTCGACCAGCACGTGGTCGATCGTCCCTGATTCGTCCGTTTCGTAGCCGACCACGGGCACGCCCGAGGTCACGCGCACCCCGGCGTTCTCGAGGGCCTCGTACAGCAGATCCTCGAGGCGCATGCCCGGCAAACTCGGCGGGCCCATCGGCACCTCGAAGACGTCGGCACCCAGCGAGTCCGCGAGGTCCGCCCGCACCTCGTCGGCGAACTCGTCGCCCAACAGGGCGGGGAAGCCGACGCGGGACTCGCCCTCGAGGTGGGGTTCGACGATCGCAGCGAGCGCCTCGCGGGCCGACAGCTCGCCGGCGTTCGTCCGGACGGGCTCCTCGTGGTCGAGCAGGTGGGCGTACCGCGTGAGTTTCGCGTCGTCCCGGACGATGCCGGGGAACTGCAGGGTGACCCCGCGGGCCGAGAACGGCGGGCCCGCGGCCTCGAGGTGGGAGGCCGCCAGCGGCGCGTCGAAGTCGGTCAGCGTCTCGAAGCCGACCAGCAGCGTGTCCCGCGGGTCGCTCGCGAGTCCGTCGGCCGTCGAGACCGGGTATCGCGCCGTCGGCTTGGCCGTTCCGCCGTGGGTCGGGACGAGGGCGTTGGCGTCGGTGTGACCGCCGGCGTAGGCGTCGCCGGCGATCTCGTCGAAAAAGGAAAGCGCCTCCCGGACCGCCTCGGTGCCGACCCGTCGGTAGGGGTGGCTCTCGGGGAGTTCCTCGAGCCGCTCGAACGGGTCGACGATCGGGCCCTCGCCCTCGTGGGTGTAGCCCAGCACGTCGATCAGCCCGCTCGCGTTCCGGAGGGTGCTCTGCTTGTGGGTGACCAGTCGGACGTCGGCGCCCTCCTCGGCCGCGGCGAGGGCCGCCGTCGCGCCGGCGATCCCCCCGCCGATCACGAGGACGTCGTCGCTGATCGCCATCTCAGTCACCCCCGGATCGCTGCCGTGAGGGGGTCCGCGCGCTCGAGTCGCCCGAGTCGAACGCGCCGTAGTCGACGTCCTCCGTGCGGCTCGCGGGATCGTTGTCCCGGTTCATCGTCGTCGCGTGCAGGGCGTAGTTGAGCATCGCCTGGGAGAGCTGCTCGCCCCAGAGGGCGTGGCGCTCGCCCTTCCAGCGCTCCTGGAACAGCTCGTCGAGCGCCTCTCGAGTCGTCTCCTCGTCGTACTCGGGGTGGAGCTCGTTGGCCATATTCGCACAGCAGAAGCCGCCCTGACAGTTGCCCATCGACGCGCGGGTGCGGATGCGGACCGCGTTGAGGTCCGAACCGGACTGCGAGATCGCGTCCTGCACTTCGGCCCGCGTGACGCCCTCGCACTGGCAGACGACGGGGTTCGGCTCGTCGGTCTCGAGGACCTCGGCCGAACGGCTTCCCAACCGTTGCTTGCTCCGGCGGGCGATCGGCGAGCGCAGCCCGAAGTCGTCCATCCCCTCCTCGAGGACGGCGAGGTTCTCGCTGCCGGGCAGGGCCTCCTCGGCGGTCGCACAGGAAGCGCGAACGCCGAGCTGATCGCAGACGTGGTTCGAAATTTCTTCGGCCATCGCCCGGTAGGTGGTGAACTTCCCGCCGACGATACTGGACATGCCCGAGACGCCGTCCCGCTCCTCGTGATCGAGCAGGAAGAAGTCGCGGGTGATGTCGGTCGGGTCCTTCGTGCCCCGGCCCGGGGGCTCGTACAGCGGTCGGACGCCCCAGAACGAGCGGATCGTGCGGGCCTCTTTCAGGATCGGAACGAGCTCCGAGAGGGTGTCGATCATCATGTCGACCTCCCAGCGCTCCTCGGGGTAGTCGTCGGGGTCGGAGACCTCCTCGTCCGTCGTGCCCAGAATCGCGGTCGTCTCGTGGGGGACGACGATGTCGGCGTCGCCCTTCGGCCGGCAGCGGTTGATCACGGTGTCGACCTGCCGGACGTTCATGATCGTCATCACGCCCTTCGAGGGGCGGACCTCGACGTCCAAGTCGGCCATCGCGCCGATCTGGCCGGCCCAGGCGCCGGTGGCGTTGACGACGTACTCGGCGGTGATCTCCTCGGTCGTCCCGGGTGACTTGTGCGTGCGCTTGCCGGGCCCGGAGTCGTGGCGTACTTCGACGCCGTAGATGTCGTCGCCCTCACGGAGCAGGTCGATCACCTCGGCGTGGGTCTCGACGCGGGCGCCGTAGTTCTCGGCGTCGATCGCGTTCGCGACGCAGAGCCGGAACGGATCGATCGCGCCGTCGGGCACCTGAACGGCGCGTTTGACGTCTTTCGCGAGGTAGGGCTCGACCTCGCGGGCCTCCCGCCCGGAGAGCACCCGCGCCGGAATATTACATTCCCGGCAGCCCTCGAGCTTCTCCCGGAAGTAGTCGTCGGGGTCCTCGGGCCGTTGAACGAACAGTCCGCCGGTCATCTCGACGCAGTGGCCGGCGATGTCCCGGAGGATCTCGTTTTCCTCGATACACTCGACCGCACTGGCCTGGTCCGAGACCGCGTATCGTCCCCCGCTGTGTAGCAGGCCGTGCATCCGGCCCGTCGTCCCGTCGGTCAGATTGCCTCGCTCGACGAGCGTGACCTCGAGGCCGCGCATCGCCAGATCCCTGGCGATGCCACAGCCGGTCGAGCCGCCCCCGAGCACGAGAACCTCGGTGTCGTGTGCCATCCCTTGGTCCGTACCTAGCCCTCGTCCGCCTTTATTTTATCGACGCTATCTCACCGTCGATAACAACCAGCTAGTGCGCTGATCAGTTCGATGCGAAACAGTTTCTCATGTTAGACTTTCATTTGAAATGGTATTTATTTGGTCGTTTAGAGCCGACTTTTCGGCCCGTTCGAACACGTTTCGTTTGGCAGTAACTGACAGTCACGTTACCGCTTCGACAACGTTTATAATGATCGTAGGAAATGTTTACCAGTAGGATGCGATCGTCAGTAAAGACATCGCTCGGGACGATCCGGGGTGACCACGAATGACAGCACAGACGTACGTCGGCGCGGTGGATCAGGGAACGACCGGGACGCGGTTTATGGTGTTCGACCACGGCGGGCAGGTCGTCGCCAACGCCTACGAGAAACACGAGCAGATCTATCCGGAGCCCGGCTGGGTCGAGCACGACCCGATGGAGATCTGGGAGAACACGAAGAGCGTGATCACGACGGCACTCGGCAAGGCGGGAATCAGCCCCGACCAGCTCGAGGCCATCGGCGTCACCAACCAGCGCGAGACGACGCTGCTGTGGGACGCCGAATCGGGCCGGCCGGTCCACAACGCCATCGTCTGGCAGGACCGACGGACGACCGATCGCGTCGAACAGCTCGAGGAGGACGGCCTCGTCGACACCGTCCGCGAGAAGACCGGTCTCGAGGCCGACGCCTACTTCTCGGCGACGAAAGCCGAGTGGCTCCTCGAGAACGCCGATCCGATCAAGATGGAGCGGACCCGTCCCGAGGACATCTACGACCGGGCCGAACAGGGGGAGGTGCTGTTCGGGACGATCGACACGTGGCTGATCTACAACCTCACCGGCGAGCACATCACCGAGGTCACCAACGCCTCGCGAACGATGCTGTACAACATCCACGACCTCGAGTGGGACGACGAACTGCTCGAGGAGTTCGGCATCCCTCGGGAGATGCTGCCCGAAGTCCGGCCCTCGAGCGACGACGAGACCTACGGCTCGACCGATCCGGACGACTTTCTCGAGGCCGAGGTTCCCGTCGCCGGCGCGCTGGGCGACCAGCAGGCGGCGCTGTTCGGCCAGACCTGCTTCGACGCCGGCGACGCCAAGAACACCTACGGCACGGGCTCGTTCTTCCTGATGAACACCGGCGAGGAGGCCGTCGAGAGCGATCACGGCCTGCTGACGACGATCGGCTTCCAGCGCTCGGACGAACCCGTCCAGTACGCCCTCGAGGGGTCGATCTTCGTCACCGGCGCGGCCATCGAGTGGCTCGAGGACCTCTCGCTGATCGACAACCCGGCTCAGACCGCCGAACTCGCCCGCAGCGTCGACTCGACCGACGGTGTCTACGTCGTCCCCGCCTTCACGGGACTGGGCGCCCCCCACTGGGACCAGCGCGCCCGCGGGACTATCGTCGGGATGACCCGGGGCACCCGCAAGGAACACGTCGTCCGGGCCACCCTGGAATCGATCGCCTACCAGACCCGCGACGTCGCCGAGGCGATGGAGGCCGACTCGGGTATCGAGATGACGAGCCTCCGGGTCGACGGCGGCGCGGTCAAGAACAACTACCTCTGTCAGCTCCAGGCCGACATCATCGGCTCGAAGATCGTCCGGCCGCAGGTCGACGAGACGACGGCGCTCGGTTCGGCCTACGCCGCCGGACTGGCCGTCGGCTACTGGGAGGACATCGAGGGCCTGCGCGACAACTGGCAGATCGACCGCGAGTTCGACTCCGAGATGGACCGCGACGAGGCCGACCGGAAGTACGAGCGCTGGGGCGACGCGCTCGATCGGGCGCGGGACTGGGCCCGGGACGGTGACTGAGCATGCTCGACGCGCTCCTCGACCTCGCCGAGATCATCGCCGCGTTCGGCGGGGGCGCCTTCGGCGCCGCGCTCGGGCCGCTCCCGGCGTTTATTTTCACCGGCTTCATGGTGATCGCCGGCGAGGCCGCGACGCTCGTCGATCCCGAGGCGGCCGCGATCACCGACCAGGTCGCGTTCGGACCGCCGTTCTCGCCGGCGATTAGCTTCGCCGGCGGTGTCGCGGCGACGGCCTACGCCGCCCGCCGAGGGTATATGGACACCGGCTTCGACTACCACGAGGCCAAGAACATCGCCTACGCGCTCGGGACGAAACCCGACGTGCTCGCGGTCGGCGGCGCGTTCGGTATCCTGGGTTACTGGCTCGTCACGCTCTCGGCCGAACTCGGGATGCCCTACGACCCGATCGCGATGGGCGTCGTCCTTTCGGCCTTCGCCCACCGGCTGATCCTCGGTTACAGCATCATCGGGAAGGTTCGCGGCGCGAACATCCTCGACATGGGCCCCTTCGAGCGCGAGGAGATGCGCGTCATCGGCGAGTCCGCGACCGACGGCGGCGAGGCGGCCGACCGCGCGGAGGGGAAGCCGACCGCCGCCGCGGCGCCGCAGAAAGAACGGCTCAAGGTCGAGCCGTGGCTCCCTCACCAGTACAAGTGGGGCCACGTCGCGATGATCGGCCTCGCGGCGGGGATCCTCGGCGCCTACGTCGGGATCGTAACCGGCAGCGCGTTCCTCGGGTTCGGGATCAGCGCGGCGTCGCTGGTCTTCCTGAACTGCGGCGTCGAGAAGATCCCGGTGACCCACCACATCACGCTACCGGCCGCGACCGCCGCGCTGGCGGTCTACGTCCCCGGTGACGGCGGCGTCGCGGAGGGCGCCCCGGTCGCCTACGACGGCGGCGCGCTGCTGGCGGGAACCGGCGCCGAGGCCGCCCTGATCGTCGGCCTCGTGGTCGGCGTGATCGCTGCGCTGTTCGGCGAGGTCTTCCAGCGGGTGTTCTTCGCCCACGGCGACACTCACGTCGACCCGCCCGCGGCGGCGATCGTCTTCGGGACGTTCCTCGTCGCGATCCTGTACGTCCTCGGCGTCTTCCCGACGACGGTATGGGTCCCGTGGTTCTGATCGCTCGCTGAGCCTTCCTTCGGTTTTATCGCCGCGTTCGACGCGCTCGAGCGATCGCACTCGCGCTCGTTCGGATCCGTTCGCTTTAGGCGACCGCGGCCCGACCTCCCGGCATGACCGCCGACCCGCCGCTGGTTCTCGACATCGACGGCACCCTGACCCGCCCCGACCGGTGGGGGATCGACCCGCGCGTCTTCGACCCGATCCGCGACTGGGAGGCCCCGGTCGTGATCGCCACCGGGAAGGCGTTCCCCTACCCCGTCGCGCTCTGTCACTTCGTCGGCGTCCCCGAACTCGTCGTCGCCGAGAACGGCGGCGTCGTCTACACCGGCGACGACGTCTTCTTCACCGCCGACCGGGAGGCAGCCCAGGCCGTCGCCGAGCGCTACCGGGGCGCGGGCTACGAACTGGGCTGGGGCGAGGAGGACACCGTCAACCGCTGGCGCGAGACCGAGGTCGCGATCAACCTCGAGCAACCGATCGAACCCCTCCGGGAGATCGCCGCCGAGTACGGCCTCGAGGTCGTCGACACCGGCTACGCCTACCACGTCAAGGATACGGATCCGAACAAGGGCGACGGGGTCGAGACGATCGCCGACCACGTCGGCTTCGACCTCGCCGAGACCGTCGCGGTCGGGGACTCGATCAACGACGTCTCGACGTTCGAGGCCGTCGGTCGGAGCTTTGCGGTGGCAAACGCCGACGCGGCCGCGACCGAGGCGGCCGACGAGGTGCTCGAGGAGGTCCACGCCGACGGGACGCTGTCGGTGCTCGAGCGCGTTCGCGGGAGTCGATAACGCTCGAACCTGTTCGGCCCGCGGACCTACGTCGACGAGGGGAGCTTCCGGCGGTTCGTCTGGAACGAGTTTCAACCGACCGAATAACGCTCGGTGGCGCGCGCTGTCGGCCGTCCGAACGCCAGAGAGGACGGTCGACAATGTTGCGCGAGGGACGAACGAGCGCAGCGAGTGAGTCGGCTGGGGAGGGCGTGGCGATCCCCTGTGTTCGCGTGAGCAGGACTACCACTCGTCGGTATGACCGCGAAAGCCCCTGGCCCGCTCGCGATCACTGCGTCTGCTCACAGGTCACGGACCCGTTCACGGTTCACTTCGTTCCCCGTTCACATCGCGGTTCTCGCTCGCTGCGTTCGCTCCGAACCGCGCACCGTTCACATGGTATGTGAGACCGAAGGTCTGGCGCTATTCGCTTTTCGAGGCACTCGCATACTTGCACCTCGAGACGCTCGAGCGCTCGACAGCACAGCGCCACCGCAGGAGGACTGATCGGC
Source organism: Natronococcus sp. (assembly GCF_047921035.1). Taxonomy (NCBI): domain Archaea; kingdom Methanobacteriati; phylum Methanobacteriota; class Halobacteria; order Halobacteriales; family Natrialbaceae; genus Natronococcus; species Natronococcus sp. Next base: position 103,177 of record NZ_JBLRWX010000001.1, on the reverse strand, counting down.
CCGAGTTCAGTTTGACAACTGATACGTAGATCACCTATACCGGACAACGTTTTCGCTCGCTCGAGCGCGTCGATACACGCGAGTGACTCGCCTGAGCGACGACACCGGCTCAAGATCCCCTCTCACTCGGTTTCGCTCGTCACCTCGAGAAAGACGTCCTCGAGCGTCGGGTCCGCGCCGGACTCCAGGCGCTCGAGCAGCTCCTCGGGCGCCCCCGACTCGACGAGCCGTCCCTCGTAGAGAATTCCGACGTCGGTGGCGATCCGTTCGACGACGGGGAGGACGTGCGTCGAGAGGAAGACGGTCGTCCCGTTCGCCGCCAGCTCCGTCAGTAGCTCCCGAACCGTGCGCGCGGCCCGCGGATCCAGCCCGGAGGTCGGCTCGTCGAGAAAGACCACGTCGGGATCGGAGAGGATCGCCTGGATGAGCCCCGTCTTCTGGCGCATCCCCTTCGAGTACGTGACGATCCGGTCGTCGGCGTCCGCGGCGAGCTCGAGTCGCTCGAGCAGTTCGTCCAGCCGATCCTCGACCTCGCCGGGAGTCATCCCGCAGAGGCCGCCGTAGTGCTCGAGCTGCTCGCGGGCCGTCAGCTGCTCGTAGATCGGCGGCGACTCGGGGAGGTAGCCGATGCGGTCGACCAGCGCCTCCCGGTCCGTGATCGGGACGCCCGCGACGGTCCCGGAACCGCTCGTCGGGGTCGCCAGCGCGGTTAGCAGTCGAATCGTCGTCGTCTTGCCGGCGCCGTTCGGGCCGAGAAAGCCGTAGATCGAACCGGGCTCGACCTCGAGCGTGAGGCCGTCGACGGCGGTCGTGTCGCCGTAGCGCTTCGTGAGGGCGTTCGCGACGACGGCCGGCTCGCCGTTCAGCTCGTCACACGGATCGTCGGGGTCGCCGTTCGGCTCGTCGCTCGGATCGTCGGAGGTGTCGTCGTTCGATTGCCGTGTCATGATCACTCGAGTCGGTAGTCGCGGTAGCGGTCGACGGCGACCCGAAACGCGAGCCTCGAGACGCCGACCGCGAGGACGATCGAGACGACGCCGAAGTTCTTCGCCAGCCCCGAAAACGCCCCCCAACCCGGCTCCGAGTACGCCGGTCCGTCGGTGAAGAAGCCGGAAACGGGGACGAGATCGGCGCGGTCGACGTCCAGTTCGATCGCGGCATTGACTGTCGCGGTACACGCACAGAGCGCGACGCCCGTCACCGCGAGCGCGCCCGTCTCCGCGAGGCTCGCGTCGCTGACGATCCCGAGGGGAACGACCACGAGGACGACGAGCGGAACGCCGAGCAGGAGGCTCGCAAGGACCAGTCCCCCGACGAACTGCCGTCCTCGGACCGTCGTGAGCAGCATCGGGAGGACGCGGTAGGCGCTCCCGATCGTCTCGGCGGTGAAGACGATGCCACTCGCCGCTCCGAGGCCGAACACCACCAGCAGGAAGCCGGGGGTTCCGAGCAGGGCGCCGAACACCGGCAGTCCGACCAGGGCGACGAACAGGAGGACGTACCCCGTCGACAGCAGTCCCCTGGGAGCGCGTCGCTCCGCGAGCAACCGCTCCCGGGCGACGGTGAGCGTCGGCCGCGAAACGGAGCCGCCCAGCAGGCGTTCCAGTCGGCCGCCGCCGGCCAGCGAGCGCGAGTCCGAGGGGATCGTCGACCGCGTCGAACCGACGGGGTCGGTCACCCAGAGACGCCGGGCAAAGACGGTTGTCGAGCCTAGCAACGCCGGGACGACGACCGCGACGGCGCTGACCGCGGCCAGCGCGCGAAGCGGTTCGACCCCAGTGGCCTCACCGGCCCCCAGGAACGCGAGGTCGACCAGCAGCGCCAGCGGCAGCCACTCGAGCCACGCTCCCAGCGCCGCGGCCGACACCGACAGCTCCCGGAGGAGGAACCACAGCGCCACGAGCGGCACCCAGCCGAACAGGACGAGGAGGTCCCGGTACAGGCCGCCCCGCGCCAGCCGTCGGCCGACGAGCGAGCCCGCGAGCCTACCTGCGACGCCGACCGCGACGGCCAGCGCTGTGAGCGCCACAATTGCGGCGACGGCGGAGAGGGCGATCCACGGCGTCCCGGCACCGAGCGCGAGCCCGATGGCGACGCCGACGGTCGGAAGCGCGACCGCGACGCCGACTCGAGCGTCCGAATTCGCGTTCGTGGCGTCGCCACTCGATCCGGGCGATCCGCCCACCGTCGCCGAGCCAGCCGTCGAACATCCGATCGGTTCTCGAGCGAACGTGCAAACGCAGCGCACATATCTCTTTACCTACAGCTTCGCTCGAGCGCGGTCGCGAAAAAACAGCGGAAACCGGTCGTCCGTTACGTCAGGCTTCGTCCTCGTCCGTGAGATCCTCGATCCAGCTGATCGCGGCCATCGCCTGCGGGAAGCCGAGCGTCGGGATCGAGAGCGCGGCGACCTGTTTCAGCGCCTCGGGGTCGACGTCCTCGTCTAACCCGCGGCGAACGTGGGAGTGGACGGCTCCCTCCGATTGGGCGCCGATCGAGAGCGCGAGTTTGACGAGCCGTTTCGTCTCGTCGTCGATCGGGCCGGCCTCGGAGCAGGCCTCGCCGAGGTCGGCGTACGCCTCCCAGACCTCGGGGTAGTCGTCTGCGAACTCGCCCGCCGTCGACGGCAGTTCGTCGGGATCGTCTATTTGATCGGCCATCTGTGTGCGAGACGTTAGCCCGAATCGACAAGATAGTTCTGCCGGAACCCGATCGGTGGGAACCGCGGGAGCGGGGACTCGAGCGAGCGGTCGCAGAACGCTTTTCTATCGACCACCCCGTCTCTCGAGTATGGACGGATTGGACGTCGCGGTGGGGGCCTTCGGCCTCAGTGGAACGGCCGCGATCTTCGCGCTCGTTCACCGGGACGCGATCGGCCAGGGGATCTCCCGGCCGCGGCTGTGGGCCGGGATCGCGGCGATCCCGTTCCTGCTCGGGATCGGGCTCTACCTGTTCACTCCGGCGCCGATGACGGGCGTGATCATGACGGCCAACACGGGGATCGTCCTTTACACGTTCGAGCGCGAGATCGCCAGCGAGAGCGACGAGGACGACGGCGAGTCGGTCGAACCCGGAACGCTGCCCGATCGGAAGTGACGCCCTCGAATCATCCCCTCGTTCTCGAGTAGTTCCCGACACCACACGGCTTTTGCCCGCGCCGCCGAAAGGGAGGCCAACATGAGCGACTCCGCGGATCCCGCGACCGGGTCGGGGACGCCCGAGGCCGACGACGGGGAGACCGACGACACCCCCGCGCAGGTCTCGAGCCCGAACTACCACAGCGAGAACCACACCGCGGCCCAGACCTGCGGCTGGACGGCCAACGCCCTCCGCGGGGAGGGGCGGTGTTACAAGAACGTCTTCTACGGCATCCAGTCCCACCGCTGCATCCAGATGACGCCGGTGGTCAAGTGCAACGAGCGCTGCGTCTTCTGCTGGCGCGACCACCGGGGCCACGCCTACGAACTGGGCGACGTCGAGTGGGACGACCCCGAGGCGGTCGTCGACGCCTCGATCCGACTGCAAAAGAAGCTGCTGTCGGGGTTCGGCGGGAACGACGAGGTCCCCCGCGAGGTGTTCGAGGAGGCGATGGAGCCCCGTCACGTCGCCATCTCGCTGGACGGCGAGCCGACGCTGTACCCCTACCTGCCGGAGCTGCTCGAGGCCTTCCACGACCGGGATATCACCACCTTCCTCGTCTCGAACGGCACCCGTCCCGAGGTGCTCCGGGAGTGCGATCCGACCCAGCTGTACGTCAGCGTCGACGCCGCCGAGCGCCACACCTTCGACCGGGTGGTCAAGCCCGTCGAGGACGACGCCTGGGAGCGCCTGCTCGAGACGATGGACGTCCTCCGCGAAAAGGACGAAACGCGGACCGTCCTGCGGACGACGCTGGTCAAGGGCGAGAACATGCACCACCCCGACTGGTACGCCGGCTTCTACCAGCAGGCCGACCCGGACTTCATCGAATTGAAGGCGTACATGCACGTCGGCCACTCCCAGGGGCGGCTCGACCGCTCGTCGATGCCCGACCACGAGGAGGTCGTCGACTTCACCGAGCGGGTACGGGAGTACATGCCCGAGTTCACCGAACTGCGGGGCGTCCCGCCCTCGCGGGTGACGCTGCTCGCGAAGGACGAGGAGACGTGGGTGCCGAAACTCGAGCAGGGGAGCGAGTTCTGGGCGCGCGATCCCGTCACGGGGGATTGAGCCGACTGTCAACTCGTACAGTCGATCCGTCGACGCACCCGGCGGCGAAGGTGTTAGCCGGAGGCCTTTTACCGACGTCGGGCTGACGTGCAGTACGAACCGAATAAACGGCCGCCAACTGCATCACAGTTCTGTTACGCGTTCCATATCCGATACGCTTTTGAGCACCCCTGCGAAATCCCTAGGTATGTCAGTGACAGCCGAGTCCGCCGTCGGCCACGACGAACTCGCCGTTCTCAAACTGCTCGCGCTCGAGGGCGGACTCGAGGGCGACGTCAAGATCTCCTGTTCCCGCCTCGCGGACCGACTCGAGGCGTCGAACCAGACGGCCTCGCGCCGGCTCCAGCGCCTCGAAGCGTCCGACCTGCTCGAGCGCGACACGGTCAGCGACGGCCAGTGGGTCGCGGTTACGGACGCGGGCGAACGCGCCCTTCACGCCGAGTACGAGGACTACCGTCGCATCTTCGAGACCGACCCGGAGGTCGAACTCGAGGGGACCGTCACCAGCGGGATGGGCGAGGGGCGCCACTACATCTCGCTGTCGGGGTACAAACGCCAGTTCGCCGATCGGCTGGGGTACGAGCCGTTCCCCGGGACGCTGAACGTCGACCTCCGGGAGGACAGCGTCCGCCGACGGAGCGCGATGGCCTCCCTCGAGCCGGTGCCGATCGACGGCTGGGAGGACGAGGACCGGACCTACGGTCCCGCGGTCTGTCACCCGGCGACCGTCGAGACCGCAGACGGCGACAGCTACGAGGAGGCCCACATCATCGCCCCCGAACGCACCCACCACGACGAGGACCAGCTGGAAGTCATCGCCCCGGAGAAGCTCCGTGAGGAACTCGATCTCGAGGACGGAGACCGCGTGACGGTCTCCGTGGGTGATCGCCGATGACCGGGCGCCACGCCAGCGCGAACGCCGGCGCGGGGTCGCAGGCGCCGACGGCGTTCGAACGCGCCCTCGAGTCGCTGCGAGCGGGCGAGCCGGTGTTGGTCCACGACGCGGCCGACCGGGAGGGCGAAACCGACATCATCTACCACGCCGATGCGGTCACGCCCGACGCCGTCGCCCACATGCGAAACGACGCCGGCGGGCTGGTCTGCGTCGCCCTCACCCACGAGATTGCCGAGGCGTTCGACCTCCCCTTTTACACCGAGGAGATCGACCACCCCGCCGCGGCCGACCACGAACTCGGCTACGACGAGCGCTCGTCGTTCTCGCTGACGGTCAACCACCGCGACACCTACACCGGGATCACCGACGCGGATCGCTCGCTGACGATCCGGACCCTGGGCGAGGCCGCGGCCGAGCCGTCGGCGACGGAGTTCGCGACCGAGTTTCGGGTCCCCGGTCACGTCCACCTGCTGAAAGCGGCTCCCGACCTGCTCGCCCAGCGGGAGGGCCACACCGAACTCGGCCTCGCGCTCGCCGACGCCGCCGACCTCCCGCCCGCGGTCGTCGTCTGTGAGATGTTAGACGACCAGACCGGCGAGGCGCTGACCCCCGCCGACGCCCGCGGCTACGCCGACCGCCACGACTACGTCTACCTCGAGGGCCGGGACGTCCTCGAGCGGCTGAGCTGAGGTCTCCTCGTCCGATCTGGTGGACGTTTCCTCCGGTACAACCGCCGCTCGGGTCGCGGTTGGGCCGGTACTGACGTACAGTAAACCGTATCAGTCGCCGTCGCTCTCGACCGACGTTCGGTCGGCACCGGGACCGCTGCGGTACACCGCGTAGAGGACGAGAACGGCGATCGAGAAGTCGACACCGTGCTCGAGGAGGTGGTGAAACGTCATCGGCACGAGCCCGAAGACGGTTCCCAGTCCGACGATCGATCGCGTGGCGAGCAACCCGAGCGCGATCGTAATCAGCAGATACCGCGTCGACCGCCGTCGAGAGTAGGCGACGACCCCGAGGCAGAACAGCACCGCCGTTCCGGCGACCGCGAGCACGATGACGGCGAGCAGGACGGGCGTCAGCTGGGGGTCCACCCACTCGACGTCGAACGGGTTCGTGTGCTGCATCTCCGTTGGTAGACCTCGAACGGAGAGTCACCTATGTGCTTCGATCGAAAAACAGGGTTATAGTCGTCCGGAACGGAACGCCGGTACGAACCGCGGACGGCGAAGCGGGAGCCGACACCGTTCGCTCCACTCACAATGACAGAGACGAGACGACAGATCAGAGCGCACGTCCACGCAAACGCCGGGATCCACTTCAACGAACTCGTCAGGGAGTCGTCGTTCGCACCGGGGCAGATCCAGTACCACGTCCGCCGATTGATCGACGACGGCGAACTCGTTCGCGGGGAGTTCTACGGTCGAACCCACTACTACCCGCCGGAGTACGACGAACGCGAGCGGGCGATGCTGGCGGTGTTCCGGCGCGAAACCGCCCGTGGGATCGTCGTCCACCTGATCGAGCACGAGCCGACGGGACCGAGTGGGGTCGCCGACGCGCTCGAGATCGCCCGGAGCACGCTCGAGTACCACCTCGAGCGACTCGTCGAACGGGGGGTCGTCGAGAAGACCTACGACGAGCGCAACCGTGTCGTCCTCCGACTCGCGAACCGCGAACGCACCGCGGCGTTGCTGTCGACGGTCGAGCCGACGGTTCCGGATCGCCTGCTGGACCGGTTCACCCGCCTCGTCGACGATCTGCTCGAGGGCGGCCCGGGCTCGGGGTAGCGCCGAGCGTCGACGGCCCGGTCTCGATCGCCCGGGGACGAGAGGCGCATCTCTCCTGTGACAGGTGATTTCGAGAGTCGTACCCTGATTTCGACGATCGCACCAGAAGGAACGTAGTCGACCGTGAGGAGAGTCGAGTATGGACCGATCGGTCACGCGACGGCGTTTCGCACAGGTAGCTGGAAGCGGACTCGTCGTCGGTATCGCGGGCTGTGCCGGTGAGGATGGCGACGACGAGGAATCGGAGACCGACGGCGAGAACGGCGACGGCGAGGGACTGATCTACGCCTTCGCCCCGAACGCGATCGCGGTCATCGATCCCGAGGACGGCGAGGTCGTCGACGAGATCACCGACGGACTCGAGGACGAGGGATGGGGCGACCCGCGGATCACGGCCGACTACAGCGAGATCTACGTCCTCAGAGAGTCGCCGTCGCAGGTGCTCGTCATCGACACCGAGAACCACGAGATCGTCGACGAGGTCGATATCGGCCCGGATCCGACGCACATGTATCACCCGAACGACGACGAGATGTGGGCTCACGCCGACGACGAGGGCACGTTCTACGTCATCGACACCGACTCCCACGAGGTCACCGAGATCGTCGAGTCGGGGCTCGAAGCGGAGGGCCACGGCAAGCTGCTCTACCACGAGGACATGGGCTCGATGGGCTACGCGACGAACGTCAACGACCCTGCGGCGCTGATCATGGACCTCGAGGAGTACGAGCGAACCGATTACATCGAACTCGAGAACGAGGAGGAGGGAACTCACTACAAGGCCTACGCCCCCGAGACGGAGCTGGCGTACTTCGAGCACGGAGACGAGACCGCCGTCGTCGACACCGAGAGCGACGAGGTCGTCGAGTACCTCGACTTCGCGGGCGGGATGTACCTCTCGCCCGACGAGGAGGTCCTGGGCGTTCTCGACGGGAACAGCGTTCGGTTTCTCGACGCAACCAGCGAGGACAGCGAGGAGCTCGCGGTCGTCGAGGTCGACGAAGGCCCGGACGCGCTCCGCTACCACGAGAGCGAGGACGGAACGCTGTACGCCTACACGGCCCACACTCGGACCGATCAGGCGTCGGTCATCGACGTCGAGGCCGGCGAGGTCGTCGAGACGGTCGAGATCGGCGACATCGAGCGCCCCGAGGGAGCACAGCACCTCCACCGGACCGGCGTCGCCGGGGGCGGCTACTTCGTCAGCCCCGCTGACGCCGACGGTACTGTCGCCGTCGTCGACATGGACGCCCAGGACGCCGTCGCACAGGTCGAGGTCGAGGAGGGCGTCGACACGGTCCAGTACGTCGGCGACTCCGGGACCGGCTACACAGGCAAGCTCCGCTAACCGATGCCGTCGAACTCGTCGCTCGCCGGGCGCGGATCGCGAACCCGCACCTCGCTCCTCGCGGCGGTACTGGCGTGTCTCGTCGTCGCCGGCCTCGCGATCGCTCTCGTCGCGACCCCGGTCGCGGCCCACGCCTACCTCAGCGAGTCGGATCCGGCGAACGGCGAACAGCTCGAGACACCTCCGGATGCCGTCACGCTGTTCTTCTCGGGCGACGGGATCGTCAACGCCGATGTCTCCGTCCAGGGGCCCGACGGCGAGGACGTCGCCGGCGAACCCGAGATCGATCCCGACGATAGCCAGATCGTTCGCGTGCCGATCGAGGGCGCCGACGAGGAGGGGATGTACGCCGTCGACTGGGAGATCCTCGCCGACGACGGCCACACCACGTCGGGCTCGTTCTTCTTTGCCGTCGGCGACGAACCCCTCGACCGCGACGCGGTGCTCGAGGCCCAGGAGGGCGACGAGACCGACGAGTCGATCTCGCCGATCGAGGCGGGCTCGAAGGGGCTGTTGCTCGTCGGGATCGTCGGACTGGTCGGGATTCCGGTGACCGCAGCCGTCGCCGCCGGCCCGGTCTTCGCTCGGAATACCGGCGATCGGCGGGCCTCCCTCGACCGACGAATCGGTCGACTGCTCGTCGGCGCCGCGGTTCTCACCCTCGCGAGCGCACTCGTGCTCGGGCTCGTCCGGAGTACGAGCCTGGGTCCGCTTTCGGTCGACACCCTCACCCAGTTCCTCGAGACGCCGCTCGGGCAGGCCTGGCTCGCCCAGCTGGTCGTGGCGGTACTCGTCACCGCGGTCGTCGTCCGGCGGAGTCGAGGTGGTGCCCGCGGATCCGCGCTTGCCGGCACGTTCGTCGGGGCGCTCGCCCTCGCGGGAACGGTCGCCTGGACGAGCCACTCGGCGACGGCGATCGATCGCCTCCAGGGAACGATCGTCGACGTCGTTCACATCGTCGGTGCCGGGCTCTGGATCGGCGGCCTGGCGGTGCTCGCTCTCGCCGTCGTTCCGACGGCCCGGGAGGCCGCGGTCGGCGACCGAACCGCCCTCGTCGCCGACACGATCCGGCGATTTTCCGTCCTCGCACTGGGCGGTGTCACCCTCGTTGTAGCGACGGGATTCGTCCTCGCCTCCTGGCACGTTCCCGAAGCGGACGGCCTCACCGAGACGACGTACGGGCTCGCCCTCGTCGCGAAGCTGGCACTCGTCGCCCTCGCACTCGGGCTCGGGGGCGCGACGCGGTTCGTCCTCCTGGGACGGCTCGAGTCCTCCCGTCCCGTCAGCTCGGCCGGATCCTCGAGACCGACGACCACCGACGGCGGAACCGACGCCCGCGAAGCCGACGGCCGGTTGCGAACGACCGTCCGGACCGTCCGGCTCGAGCTAGCCGTTCTGGTCGCCGTATTGCTCCTCTCCGGGCTGCTCACGTCGGCGCCGACGGCGGCCGTCGCCGGCGCGGACGACGACCTCGTCGAGTCGACGATCGAACGCGAGTACGACGACGGGCTCCTCGAGATCGCCGCGGTCCCGGCCGCAGAAGAGGGCGACGGGGACGACTACTTCGTGCTCGAGGCCGACGAACCGATCGTCTTCGAGGTGGCGTTCCTCGACGACGACGGGGAGCCGATGGCCTCGGAGCAGCCCGTTCGGTTGCTCGCGAGCAGCGAGGACGGAACCGAGATCGAGGTCGAACTCGAGGAGACCGACGACGGCGCCTACGCGACGGTCCAGCCGCTCCCCGCCGCGGGCCACTGGGACCTGCGCGTCACCGGCGCGCCCGACGGCTCGTACGTGAGCGAGTGGATCGACGCGATCGCGGTCTCGGGCGACGAGCACGCGGATCACGACCACGGCGACGATGCCGCCGATCCCGATGCGGAGCACGATCACGACGAGCACGATCACGGCGCGGACCACGACGACGGAAGCGAGGATTCGCCGTTCGTCGTCCTCCTGCAGTTCGGCGCGGTCGCGGTCGCGGTCGTCGGGGCCGTCGCCGTCGCGCTCGAGGCGGTTCGGCTCCGGGATCGGTAACGGACCCTGTCGGTCGCAACACGTTCCTTACCCGTCGCCCGGCGGCACTTCTCCGGTCAATCGCGAACGTTCATTACGGAGGGCTCCGTCCCCCCGTCCATGGGATTCGACGAGATGGACGTCGACACGATCTGGATGGACGGGGAGTTCGTTGACTGGGACGACGCGCAGATTCACGTCCTCACGCACGCCCTCCACTACGGAAGCGGGATCTTCGAGGGGGCGCGCTGCTACGACACCGAGGAGGGGCCCGCGATCTTTCGCTGGGACGCCCACCTCGAGCGGCTCTACCAGTCCGCCAAACCGTACGAGATGGAGATCGGCCACGACGCCGAGGAGCTGACCGAGGCGACGCTCGAACTCGTCCGGAGCCAGGACCTGGCCTCGTGTTACATCCGTCCGGTCGCCTTCTACGGCTACGATAGCCTCGGCGTGAGCCCGAGCGACTGCCCGACCCGGATCGCGATCGCCGCCTGGCCGTGGGGGACCTACCTCGGCGAGGACGCCCTCGAGAACGGGATCGAGGTGATGGTCTCCTCCTGGCGGAAACACGCCTCGAGCCAGATTCCGACGAACGCGAAGACGACGGGGCTGTACGTCAACAGCATGCTCGCCGGCGAGGAGGCCCGCCGGAACGGCTACGCCGAGGCGATCGTGCTGAACAAGGAAGGCGACGTCGCGGAAGGGCCCGGCGAGAACATCTTCATGGTTCGGGACGGCGAGATCTACACGCCGGGGCTCTCGGAGTCGATCCTCGACGGCATCACCCGCAAGACCGTCATCACGCTCGCGGAGGATCTGGGGTACACCGTCCACGACAGAGCCTCGATCTCGCGGGGCGAACTCAACACCGCCGACGAACTGTTCTTCACCGGCTCGGCGGCCGAGGTCACGCCCATCCGGAAGGTCGACAACGTCGTCATCGGGGACGGCGACCGCGGCCCGGTTACCGAGGAGATCCAGTCGAAGTTCTTCGAGGTCGTCGAGCGTCGTACCGACGAGTACGACGAGTGGTTCACGTACGTTTAGGAACCGCCCTCTGTTCTGCGGTCTTTCGCGCTATGCGGCAGCGACGCCGCTCTAGCAGCGTCGATCTCGAGAAGTCGGAAAGAAGACGGCTTGAGAGCTCCGCGTGACGCGTGAGTCTGCCGTAGCAGGTACCAACCGAACGCCTTTCGTGAGGACGTTCGTCGGCCCAGTTTCGGACTCGCTCGTCAGGGCGGCCCTCACTCGGTAGTCGACACCTCGAGGACCATCTCGTCGCCGTCCTCGAGCGTGTACTCGGTCGGGTCGACCGATTCGCCGTCGACCAGAAACGTCATTTCGGTGCTGGCGTCGGCCTCGTCGTAGGTGTCGCCGTCGTGCTCGAGGACGTAGTCGTCGCCGACCGTTTCGAACGAGAAGTACGGCAGCAGGTCGATCCCTTCGGCGAACGTGACCCGTTCCTCGCCCTCCATGTACCACTGATCGCTGCCCTCGTGGAGGTGGAAGTCCATCGAGTGGTTTTCGGCGTGTTCGGCCTGGTACCGATCCTCGGAGAGGTTCACCGGCTCGCCGTCGATCACGATCTCGATCTCGCCGCGGTCGTCGACCTCGTCGTCGGAGAGACAACCGGCAAGCACGGCGAGGCTCGAGGCTCCGGCGAGAACCGCTCGTCGTTGCATAGTCGATCGGAGGGGGGCGCCGGCTCAAAAGGTTCTGGTTTCCCTGTCGAACGGGCTCGCGGCCGACGTTCTCGAGAACGGCTTCGACGGGTGTTCGCGGTCAGTCCTCGAGCCGCCCCTTCTTGGCGTCGGTCTCCCCACCGTCGGTCGTCGCCTCGTCGACGACGTCGATCGAGACGCCGGCTCCCATGTCCCGGTTTCGGCTCGAGTCGCCGAAGCCGGCACTCAGCACGCGGGTCAGGGCGTCCTCGACGTCCTCGTCGAGTTCGGTGATCCGGCTGGACTCGACCTCGATGACGAACCCGGTCGTGATGTTCGGCGACGTCGGCAGAAAGAGGACCTCGCGGCCGTCCTCGGTCACCTTCCCGGTCTTGAACGCGGTCATTCGAAGCCCCTCCCAGGTCTCGAGCTTGACGGGTTTCTGCAGGGAGTCCTGCTCGCCGAAGGCGGTCTCGGCGGCCATCTTCGAGGCGTTGTAGACGACTCGGATCACCGGCACGCGGTTGGCGACGTTGTCGACCAGCCGTTCGACCAGCCCGCCGACGGTCGTCCGCATGAGGTAGCCGACCGAGAACGTCAGGATCACCAGGACCGTCAGCGCGACGATCACCCGGAGGAACTGGGCGATCTCCTCGCGGGTCTGCTGGGCCTGGGCGCCCTCGCCGGGGATCAGCGGCCGGAGCGCGGCCTCGTCGAGGATCAGCCCCGGAGTCAGCCCTGCGATGAGCCCGTAGAGCCAGTAGATGACGTAGAGGGTCACGAGGATGGGGCCGAGGACGATCAGCCCGCTCGCGAAGTCCCGCTTCCACGAAGCCATTGTCCGTCATCTCTCACCAGGGGCTAATGAGCCCTTTCCTTTACCGACCCAGAACCGCCCGAACCGCGAACCAGAGGTTCTCCTTGCGTTCCATCGCCCGGCGGTAGAAGTACGACATCCAGCGGTCGCCGTAGGGGACGTACTGGTAGACCTCGTACTCCTCGGCGAGTTCGAACTGGGCGTCGTCGCGCACGCCCATCAGCATCTGGATCTCGAAGCCGGTGCCGTACTCCTCGTGGAGTTCGATCGCGCGGTCGATCATCGCCGGATCGTGGCTGCCGATCGCGATCCCGCCCTCGAACTGTTCGAAGGCGTACTCGAGCAGGGCCTCGTACTCCCGGTTGACGGCCTCTTTGTCCTTGTAGGCGATCTCGGCCGGCTCGTCGTAGGCGCCCTTGACGAACCGGACCTTCCCGGGGATGTCCGCGAGCCGCCTCACGTCCTCCCGGGTCCGTTTGAGGTTCGCCTGAACGCAGACGCCCACCCCTCCCCCGTGCTCCCGCGCCAGCTCCTCGTAGGCGTCGAGGGTCGCGTCCGTCGTCGTGTGATCTTCCATGTCGATCCAGACGAACACGCCCCGGTCGGCCGCCGCGTCGACGATCCCCTCGAGGTTCTCCCGGAAGACGTCCTCGCCCAGATCGAGCCCGATCTGGGAGGGTTTGACCGACACCGTCGCCTCGAGGTCGGACCGCGCGATGTCCGCGACGAGTTCGCGGTACTCGTGGGCGTCGGCGGCGGCGGCCTCGCGGTCGTCGTAGTGTTCCCCCAGCAGGTTCACGATCGCCTTCACGTTCCGTTCGTTCAGCTGGCGAACGTGCTCGAGGGCCTCGGCTGGTCCCTCCCCGGCGACGAATCGGCCCGCGACTGGTAGCATCATACGGTAACTACGTCGCCGAGCTTATATGGAGCTGATGTTATCGACGGCGCGACGGGTCGGGGACGAACCACCCCCGATTAAGACCTGCGGGTTCGTCCCGCCGAACATGGCAGTACTCGAGACGATCGTCGTCGCCTTCTGGGCGATGTTGCCGGCCTACGTTCCCAACAACGCCGCGGTGTTGGCCGGCGGCGGTCGGCCGATCGACGGCGGACGGACGTGGGGCGACAAGCGCGTACTCGGCGACGGGAAGACCTGGCGGGGAACCGCCGCGGGGATCCTCGCGGGCGTGCTCCTCGCGGGCGCGCTGACCCTCGTCGCCGACGACGTGAGCGCGGCGTCCGGGATCGACGTCCCGGCGTTTACGCCGCTGGCGGCACTCGGCCTCGCCGCGGGGGCGATGCTCGGCGACATCACGGCCTCGTTTCTCAAGCGCCGAACCGGGCGCCAGCGCGGCGCGATGTTCCCCGGACTGGACCAGCTCGATTTCGTCGTCGTCTCGCTTCCGCTGACGGCGCTACTGGCAACCGAGTGGTTCTTCGAGGTGTTCACGTGGGGCGTAATCGCCGTCGTCGTCGTCCTCACGCCGATCCTCCACGTCACGACGAACATGATCGCCTACCAGCTCGGACTGAAGGACGAACCCTGGTAACCGCTCGAGTCGAGGGGATCCGTTCTCCCGTCCCGTTCCCGCGGCGGTTCGGCGACGCCTTTCGTCCCGTTTATATCCTCGTTCGTCCTCGGTAGTGAACGTCTAGCGACACCGATTCCCGTGTACGCCCGTCGTCCGCGCGGCTCGACCGCCGGTTATCGAACCGATTTCTGTGTACGTCCTCTATAGTTACTGTGGACAAATTATTTATCACTGTTCCTCCTGGCCCTACGTATGACGAGCAGTCCACCGATCGACGAACTCCACTACGACGAGGCACCGAACGTCGACAGCGTCCCAGGCCAGCGCTCGCGGGAACTACTCGAGAAGCAACGCGAGATCGACAGCAGCGCGGTCGCCTACCCCGAGGACATCCCGGTCGCGTTCGAGGAGGGCTCGGGCGCGACGGTCCGTGACGTCGACGGAAACACCTACATCGACATGTTCGCGGGCATCGGCGTGCTCAACGTCGGCCACGCGAACCCCTACGTGCTCGAGGCCGTCCACGAGCAGGCCGACAAGCTTGTTCACACGGTCGACTTCCCGACCGAGGCCCGCCTCGAGCTGATCGAGAAACTCGACGAGATCGCTCCCTCGGGACTGCAGGGCAACCAGAAGGTCGTCTTCGGCGGCCCGACCGGCAGCGACGCCATCGAGGCCTCGATCAAGCTCTCGAAGTACAACACGGGCGGCGACGGCCTGATCGCGTTCCGCGGCGCGTACCACGGCGCGACGACCGGCGCGATGAGCGTCACCTCGAACAAGAGCTTCAAGGAACACTACACGCCGCTGCTGCCCGACGTCGTCCACGCGCCGTATCCCAACCCGTTCGAGCAGGGCAAGGAGCCCCAGGAGGCCGTCGACCACGCCCTCGAGGAGGTCCAGGCGATTCTCGAGGATCCCTACGGCGGACTGGCGAACCCCGCGGGAATGATCGTCGAACCGATTCAGGGCGAGGGCGGCGTCATCACTCCCCCGGAGGGATTCCTGCAGGGACTGCGCGACCTCGCGGACGACAACGACGTCACGCTCGTCTTCGACGAGATCCAGAGCGGCTTCGGCCGCACCGGCGAGTGGTGGGCCAGCGATTGGGCCGACGTCACGCCGGACGTCATGACCTCGGCGAAGGCGCTTGGCGGCGTCGGCTTCCCGCTGTCGGCGACGATGTACCACGAGGACCTCGACACGTGGGGTTCGGGCGACCACGCCGGCACCTACCGTGGCCACGTCGTCGCGATGCGGGCCGGCAGCCGCGCCATCGAGTACATTCAGGACCACGACCTGCTGGCTCACGGCCGCGAACTGGGCACGTACATCCGCGATCGGCTCCGGGAGGTCGCCGACGGGAACGACCACCTCGGCGACGTCCGCGGCCAGGGGCTGTTCATCGGCGCCGAGTTCGTCGATAGCGACGGCGCGCCGGCCGACGATCTCGTCGACGAGATCCAGCAGTACTGCTTCGAGCACGGCGTGCTCGTCTGGTCGGCCGGCCGCCACGGCAACGTCCTCCGACTGCTGCCGCCGCTGGTGCTCACCCGGGAGCTCGCGGAGACGGCGCTCGACGTTATCGCCGACGCGATCGAACACGCGACCGCCGAAACCAAACAGACGGCCTGACGCTCCGAACGATGTCCGACACCGAACCCATCAGTACCGACGGCGCACCGAACAACGACAACCCCTACTCGCAAGGCGTCCGCGCCGGGGACACGCTCCACGTCTCGGGCTACGGCCCCGTCGATCCCGACACGGGTGAGGCCGTCGACGGCGACATCGAGGCCCAGACCGACCGCGTCCTCGAGAACATCGCCGCGGTCGTCGACGAGGCCGGCGGCGACGGCCTCGCCGACGTCGTGAAGGTGACTGTCTACCTCACCGATCTCGAGGACTACGAGCGGGTCAACGAGGCCTACGGGGAGAAGTTCGGCGACGAGCCGCCCGCCAGGGTCTGCGTCGAGGTCTCGAGGCTGCCCGAGGATGTCCGGGTCGAGATGGACGCGACCGCCTACCTCGGCTCGCAGTAGGTTCGGATTCGGTTTCCGTTTTCGGGTCGAGCTGATTCGAACCGAATCCCGCTATTGACTACCGTTAAGTGTACCGGCTTCTTACCGCCACGAAAGATGGTGTACGACGTTCGAAGCAGGGTATCGGAGCTCAGACGGGAGTTCCACCGATGTCCGGAGCCGGGGTGGCGCGAGTTTCGGACGACGGCCCGAATCGTCGAGGAACTCGAGCGGATCGGCGTCGACGAGATCGCCGTCGGCCGCGAGGCGCTCTCGACCGACCAGCGGATGGCGGTCCCCGAGGTGAGCGAGCTCGAGCCCTGGCTCGAACGCGCCCGCGAGGCGGGGGTTCGCGAGGACGTCCTCGAGCGGACGGCGGACGGCCACACCGGCGTGGTCGGCGTCCTCGAGCGCGGCGACGGGCCGACGATCGGGCTCCGGGTCGACATGGACGGGATCTCGATGACCGAGTCCGATCTGGCCGAGCACCGCCCCGCGGCGGAGGGGTTTCGCTCGGAACACGAGGGGTACATGCACGCCTGCGGCCACGACGCCCACATCGCGATGGCGCTGGGAACGATCGAGGCGATCGCGGGAAGCGATGAGCGACTCGACGAGTCGCGATCCTCGTCGGAGCGGGGTTCCGACGGCGATTTCTCGGGGACGCTGAAGGTCTTCTTCCAGCCCGCCGAGGAGATCTCGGGCGGCGGGAAGGCGATGGCCGAGGGGGGCTATCTCGAGGACGTCGACTACCTGTTGGCGCTCCACGTCGGGCTCGACCACCCGACGGGCGAGATCGTCGCCGGCGTCGAGAAGCCGCTGGCGATGGCCCACCTGACGGCGACGTTCGAGGGGGCGAGCGCCCACGCGGGGAAGGCGCCCAACGAGGGCGGCAACGCGATGCAGGCCGCGGCGACGGCGATCCAGAACGCCTACGCGATCCCCCGACACAGCGACGGGCAGACCCGCGTCAACGTCGGCCGAATCGAAGGCGGCACCGCGAGCAACGTTATCGCCGAGGAGATCACGATCGACGCCGAGGTCCGCGGCGAGACGACGGGGCTGATGGAGTACATGCGGACCGAACTCGAGCGGGTGCTGTACGCGGCCGCGGAGATGCACGACTGCGACGTCACGCCGCGGGTCATCAGCGAGTCACCGCGGGCCGACAGCCACCCCGCCTTGCGCGAACTGATCGGCTCGGTCGCCCGCGAGGTCGAGGGGGTCGACCGGGTGATCCCCTCGACGGAGTTCGGCGTCAGCGAGGACGTCACCTACCTGATGAACCGCGTTCAGGACGACGGCGGGCTCGCCTCGTACCTGCTCGTGGGGACCGATCACCCGACCAACCACCACACGCCGACGTTCGACGTCGACGAACGAAGCCTCGAGATCGGCGTCGGCGTGCTCTCGGAGACGATCGCCGAACTCTCCCGACGACCGATCTGACGCGCTCGCGACCCGCAGAACTATCGGATACCCGTCACGTTGTGCGGATCAGAAACGTTAATTCGCGCGCTCCACCAGTAGCCTGTATGAGCCAGGATGACGTCCCGCAGTCGCTTCGAACCGCGGCCGACTCGGACCGGCCCCGCGGGATCCTCACCCCCTCCGACCGCGATTTCCTGCTCGGCCGGAAGACGGACTACACCGACCACTCGAAGAAACAGAAGCGCAACCGGATCCGTCGCCGGGTTCGAAACGCGGTGCTCGATTTCAGCATCCTCTTCGAGTACATGGAGGAACGGGACCGGGAGACGGTGTTCGACCCCGACGACGAGGACCGGGACGCCTACACCCAGGGGATCACGGACATGCTCGCCTTCCTCCACCTCGGTACGATGGGGTACCACACCCCGTTCAAAGACATGCTCTCGGAGGGCGTCGGTAAGGCCGAACAGCGCCTCGCGGGGTCGAACTACCGGATGGTCAACGTCGAGTTCAGCGTCGAACCGGTCGGGCAGATCGACGTCGATGAGGTCGTCGAGAAGCTCGAGAACGAGGAGTTCGCCCAGCTCACCGACGAGGAGCTGCGAGCGTTCGTCCGGCTGCTGACGATGTCCGACTCCTTCTCTCCGGAGGCGACCCGCGAGGAGATCAAGGACCGCGTCGACGAGTTCGCCGAGCGCGCCGAGGAGAGCGCGGCGGCTCGCGAACGCAACCTCGAGGAGCTGACGAACTGACAAGTTCCGTCTCGGTCACGGCTCGGACGGGGACGCCGGGACGAGATCGAATACAGTTCGTGAGTACGACGATTTGTAATGCGGACGCCGGGTAATTCGTCGAGAGACGGTTCCGAGCGACAGATGTGATCATCGAACGCTATGTCGTAAAGACCTGAAGATATATCTATATACTCTGCACGAGTGTTAAATTATAGATACTGTTGAGAGACTTCGTACGGGATCCGTATAATAAACGCAATCTGTGTATGGCGGGTACGAAAAGGAAATGTTTATGCAAGATACTGGCAATTGGTTCGGTATGCCATCGCAGCGCACGGCGAGCGGGTGGGAGGATCGACGCGGATCGAACCGGCTACTCGGCTCGAGAGCCGGAGGTGAGTCCCCGTGAGCAATAGTGAGCAGGGGATGGTCGGTCGATTCCTCGACGAACTCGATCCAGTCGTCTTCGTGTTCGGCGCGTTGCTTACCGTCGGGGTGATCGTGGCGTTTTTCCTCGACCGGGATCTCGTCGCCGGCGGGATCGAAACCGTCCACGGGGAGATGCTCAGCTACATGAGCTGGGCGCTGCTGGTGATCGTGTTCCTGGTCGTCGTCTTCCTGTTGTACCTGATCGTCGGCCCGTGGGGGAAGCTCAAACTCGGCGACCAGGACCCCGAGTACAGCTTCCTCTCGTTTTTCGCGATGCTGTACTCGGCGGGCTTCGCCGCGGGCGTCGTGTTCTGGGGGCCGACCGAGGGGCTGTTCTACTACGCCGATCCGAACCCGCTGTTCGGCATCGAAGGGGGAACGAGCGAGGCGATACCGTTCGCGATCCAGCAGACGCTGTTTCACTGGGCCCTGCCCCAGCTGGCGGTGTTTACGATTATGGGGATCGCGATCGGCTACTTCGCGTACAACTACGACAAGGTTCCGCTGCGGGTTTCGTCGGCATTGACGCCGATCATCGGAAAAGAGAACCTCGACGGACCGGTCGCCAAGGTCGTCGACATCCTCGCGGTGTTCGCGACCATCGGCGGGGTCGCGACGTCGCTGGGCTTTATCGGTAGCCAGTTCATCAGCGGCCTCGAGTACCAGTGGGGACTGAGCTTCGGTGACACCGGCGTCTTGCTCGTGGTGACGACGATGACGATCCTCTTTACGATCTCGATGGTGCTCGGCGTCGACAAGGGGATCCGCCGGCTCTCGAACTTCAACATGGGGCTGTTCGTCGTGATCATGCTGGCGACGTTCATCCTCGGACCGTCGATGTTCCTGCTGTTGCTCGGCTCGCAGGCGATCGGCGGGATGATCAGCAACTTCGTCTCGATGAGCCTCTACACCGGTGCCGGCGACGGCGGTACCGGCTGGGTCGAGAGCTGGACGGTATTCTACTGGGCGTGGGCGCTCTCGTGGTCCCCCTTCGCGGGGCTGTTTATCGCCCGGATCTCGAAGGGCCGAACGATTCGCGAGGTCGCCTTTACGGGAATCGTCGCGACCTCCGCTGCGACCATTCCGTGGTTCACGTTCGTCGGCGGAACCGCCGTCTACCTGCAGGACACCGGCGGTGCGGACTTCAGCGAGGTCATCGCGGGAGAGGTCGGTGCCGAGGTTTCGGGCTTTATCCTGTTCGACGCCCTGCCGTTCGGCGCGGTCTTCATGGTCGCGTTCCTCGTGATCGTGACGACGTTCTTTATTACGTCCGCTGACTCCTCGACGCTCGCGGTCTCGATGATGACCACGGGCGGCAAGGAATCTCCCTCGACTATCAACCGAGTCTTCTGGGGCGTCGTCCTCGGGGTGACCGCCGCGATCCTGATGATCATCGGCGGCGAAGGTGGCGCCGGCGCGCTCGAGCAGGCCGTCGTCATCACCGGCGCACCGTTCGCCATCGTCTGTTTCCTCGCGATGCTGTCGCTGATCAAGAACCTGAGTGGCACCAACGGCCGCGTATTGCTCCAGGAGGAGACGGTGATCGTCGGCTCGACGGAACGGCGATCCGACGACCCGGCGACGACTGCGGAGCCGGGCGACGACGACTAACGGAGCCGTTCGGTCCAATTCTGTAACCGCTTGCATCGGGTCGTTCGGCGCGACGACCCGGTCCTCGCCTCCCGGCGACTGTGCTCATCTATAACAACATTTAATGTACGACGTACACATTATCTGTGTATGGACAGGGACACTGCCGAACCGAACGTGGACGCGTTCCCCGGCCCCAACGCCCAGGAGTGGGTCGAGTTCCACGGGGAGAACGCGGCGCCCAGCGAGTACTCCCACGAGTTCGTCTGGGACGTGACTCGCGAGGCCGACGGACCGTTCGTCACCGACGTCGACGGCAACGTGTTGCTCGACTTTACGTGTCACATCGGCGCCGCACCGCTCGGCTACAACAACGAAAAGGTCACCGACAAGCTGCGGGAGTTCGACCTCGTCGAACCGATGAAGATCGCCGGCCAGGACATGTACTTCGGCGCGGGCCCGACCCCCGAGGAGTCCGACGTGCCGGGCTCGAGTCACCTCATGGAGAAACTGGTCGACGTCTCGAGCCAGTACGGGATGGACACCGTCTTCCTCTCGAACTCCGGCGCGGAGGCCATGGAGAACGCGATGAAGATCACCCACGACCACCGGGCGCCCGCGAAGTACGGCGTCGCCTTCGCCGGCAGCTTCCACGGGCGCACCTTCGGCACCCTCTCGATCACCAAATCGAAGGAGGTCTACACGCGCCACTACCCCGAGATCAGCGGGATCGAGACGGTCCCGTTCTGTGCCGACCGCGGCTGTGACGCCGCCAGCTGTGACTGTGGCTTCTTCGCGAACGAGGGCTCGCAGCTTCGGAACTCGCTGTCTCCGGAGGGCGGCCACATCAATCCCGACGAGATCGCGTTCCTGACCCTCGAGCCGATCCAGGGCGTCGGCGGCTACCGCTTCCCCAGCGACGCGTTCATGCAGGAGGTTGCCGACGTCACCGACGAGTACGACATCCCGCTGGTCGTCGACGAGATCCAGTCCGGCGTCGGCCGCACCGGGAAGCTCTGGGCCTCCGATCACTACCCGATCGAGCCCGACGTCATCTCCGCCGCGAAGGCACTGCGCGTCGGCGCGACGATCTCCCGCTCGGAGATCTTCCCCAGCGAGAAGAACCGACTGGGCTCGACCTTCGGCGGGGGCGACCTGCTTGGCTCGATGATGGGCGCGTTCACCCTCGAGGCGATCGACGAGTACGATCTGCTCGAGAACGCTACCGACCGCGGCGAGCAGGCGAAGGAACTGCTCCGGGACGATTCGCCCGACCACGTCGTCGACGTTCGAGGCAAGGGACTGATGCTGGCCGTCGAGTTCGACACCCCCGAGCGCCGCAGCGCGGTCGTCGAGGAGTCCCTGCGCCGCGGGCTGTTGACCCTCGGCTGCGGGAAGAAGACGATCCGGCTGCTCCCGCCGCTGGACTCGAGCGAGCGCGAGATCGACCTCGGGATCGGGATCTTCCTCGAGGCGATCGAGGCCGCGGGACGAAGCGCAACGGTAGCGTAACGGAGTCGACCGGGCAGTTTCGAAGTTCCGGGTTGCCGGTCCGGTTTCCCGCGTTCCACAGTACAGACGGACCGAGACGACGTTCTACACCGCGGGAAGCGTGAACGTGAACGTCGTCCCCTCGCCGGGTTCGGACTCCACCCGGATCTCGCCGCCGTGGCGTTCGACGATCCGCTCACAGAGCGCGAGTCCGATCCCGGTTCCGGGGTGTTCCTCGCGACCGTGGAGCCGTTCGAACACGTCGAAGACGCGGTCTTGCTCGTCGGCGTCGATTCCGATTCCCTCGTCGCGGACCGCAACCGCCCAGGTTTCGCCGACGCGCTCGGCCTCGACGCGGATTCGGGGCGCCCCGTCGCCGGAGTACTCCATCGCGTTGCTCAGGAGGTTCTGGAAGAGCTGTCGAAGTTGGGTTTCGTCGCCCCGCACGCGGGGAAGCGACTCCGCCGCGATTTCGGCTCCGCTCTCGTCGATCTTCATTCGGAGGGTATCGAGCGTCTCATCGAGCACGCCGTCCAGGTCGACGGGCTCGAACGGCTCGCCTTTCGTGTCGACGCGCGCGTAGTCGAGCAGCCCGTCGATCATCTCGCGCATCCGGTCGGCGCCGGCGACGGCGAACCCGATGAACTCCTCGGCGTCCTCGTCGAGGTCGTCGCCGTACCGGCGCTCGAGCAACTCGAGGTAGCTCGTGATCATTCGCAGCGGCTCCTGGAGGTCGTGGCTGGCGGCGTAGGCGAACTGCTCGAGTCGCTCGTTGGACTCCTCGAGCCGCTGTTCGTACGTTTTCCGCTCGGTGATGTCGGTGAGCGTCACGATCGCTCGGATCACGTCTCCGGCCGCGTTCCGCACCGGCTTGCCGTGTTCCATGATGATCCGACGCTCGCCGTCGAACGCGTGGATCTCGTACACGTTGGGATCCGTGACCGATTCACCCCGAAGTACCTGGGCCATCGTCCACTCCTCGGGATCGACTGGCTCGCCCGTGTCGGCCCACACCGCGGAGTACTTGTCGTACTCCTCGACGGACTCCGCGTCGAACACGTCTCCGCCCCAGATCTCCTCTGCGACGTCGTTGGCTTTGAGCAACGTTCCGTCGCCGTCGGCGACGACCGCGCCGACGGGAAGCACCTGAAACAGCGTCTCGAGCTGCCGCGACTGGTTCTCGGCCTCGAGTTCGGCTCGCTTTCGGTCGGTGATATCGGTGAGCGTTCCGGGGAACGTCAGCGGATTCCCGTTCTCGTCGCACTCGACGTGACCCCGGGCGACCACCCACCGGAGTTCGTCGTCGGCGTTGCGAACGCGGTACTCGGCCTCGTACTCCCCGCACGTCTCGACCGCGGTTTCGATTTTCTCCCTGACGCGCTCGCGGTCGGCCTCGTGGATCGAGGAGACGAACTGCTCGAGCGGAACGCCCTCGCGGGCGGCGTCGGGATCGATCCCGAACTGATCGGCGAACGACGCGCCGACGACTATCCGGTCGTCGGGAACGTGCCACTCCCAGGTCCCGACTGCGCCGGCCTCGGTCGCGGCCTCGAGCCGCGATTTCGCGTCCTCGAGATACTTTTCGTTCTCCTTTTGCTCGGTGACGTCCTGTACGACCCCGATCGCACGAACCGGCTCGCCGTCGGTGTCGTAGTAGAACTCGCCCTGGGCCGCGATCCACCGCTGTTCCTCGTCGGCTCGGGTGATCCGACAGTCGAACTCCCACGTTCCCGTCTCGAAGGCCTCCTCGAAGCTGTGCTCGACGAACTCGCGATCCTCCGGATGGACGTGCTCGAGAAAGATCTCGAAGCTCCACTCCTCGCGGGGCTGCTCGTAGCCGAAGATCCGATCGTGCTGGGGCGAACGGACGGGCGACTCCCGGGTCTGGAGGTCGAGCTCCCACATGCCCAGCTCGCCGGCCTGGAGCGCGAGCCGCAAGCGCTCCTCGCTCTCCTGGAGGTCGCGCGTTATCTCGTAGCTTTCGCCCTCGTACTCGAACTCGCGGTGCTGTTTGCGCCAGTCGAGTTCCGTTCGGTCCCGGCGGGAGATCTCGCGGACGGTTCCGACGGCGCCCCGCAGGGACTCGTCTTCGTCGAAGGGATTCACTCGAATCTCACAGAGCACCAGGTTCTCGTCGGCGGTCCGGACGGGAACCTCGAGGAGCCCACTCTGTTCGGCGGGATTCGTCCGGAGTCGCTCGATTTCGCGCTCGATCGCCGACCCGTCGGTGTCGAGGACGTCGGCGATCCCCTCTCCCAGCAGTTCGTCGTACGCGTACCCCGTTAACTCGGCGATAACGTCGTTTACCGCGACGAAGCGGCCCTCGACGTCGAGCTGAAAGATGCCGTCGCCGATCGTGCGAAGGAGCGTTCGATACCGCTGATGGGCCTCGTCTTCGGCCGCATCCTCCCAGAACGCCATCCCGGGCGCGCTCCGCTCACTCATACGTTAGTAACGCCCGGCGACCCGGATAAGCCCTCTGCGAGAGCGACAAGGGTCGAGATCCCGTCGTGGCGGAGTCCGTGGTCGAACGGACAGCTGCCAGTCGGCCCGCCTACTCGGCCCAGTACGCCTCGCCGGGCTGTTCGCGGAAGACAGCCCGCTCGAGGATTTCGACCGCCTTCTCGAGACCTTCGCGGGAACTGGTCAGCGAGTCCTCGTGTTCGATCGAGAGCGCGCCGTCGTAGCCGACCATCCGCAGCGTCGAGACGACGTCCTTCCAGTGGCCCTCGCCGTGGCCGTAGCCGACCGACCGGAACAGCCACGAGCGATTGGGTTCGTCGTCGTAGGCCGTGGTGTCGAGGACGCCCTTCTCGCGGGCCTGTTCCTCGTAGACCTTCGTGTCCTTGGCGTGGAAGTGGTGGATCGCGTCGCGCTCGCCCAGATACCGGATCGCGTCGGTGATCGAGATATCTTGCCAGTACAGGTGCGAGGGATCGAAGTTCGCGCCGACGCGCTCGTTCGTCTCCTCGCGCAGGCGGGCCATCCCGTGGGGTTCGTAGACGAGCATGTTCGGATGCATCTCGATCGCCAGGTCGACGCCGCGGTCGTCGGCGTACTCCGCGAGCTCCGACCAGTAGTCGACGGCGACCTCCCACTGGTAGTCGTGGGCGTCGGCGTGTTCGGTCGGCCACGGCGCGGTGATCCAGTTCGGAACCTCGTCGTCGGGACCGCCGGCGGGGAGTCCCGAGAAGCAGGTTACGGTCCCGACGTCGAGCTGGTCGGCGAGTTCGATCGCCTCGCGGAGTTCGGTGTCGGCCGTCTCGGCCTGCTCGTCGTCGGGGTGCAGCGGGTTGTTGTGCGTCGCGAGCGCGCTGATCCGCATGTCGAACTCCGAGAGCAGTTCCTCGAGTTCGGCCTGGGCCTCTTCGTCGTCGAGATACTCCGCCCGGACGAGGTGGTCGTCGCCGGGGAAGCCGCCGACGCCCGGTTCGATCGCGTCGACGCCGATATCCGAGAGGTACGCCAGGGCGCCCTCGAGCGATTCGTCCGCGAGCGGTGGGGTGTGTACGCCGATATCCATACGGGTAGACCGTCGTGACGAGAGTCAATAAATCCGGGTGGAGCGAGGTCTGCGGAAAGCGGAGAGACGGCCTATGAAACGGCGTTTCCGGAAAAATCCACTGGGCGTTCAGTTTCCACGCATCGCTCGAACCGAGATCGAAAACGGCTTCTGTCGGCCGTTCAGTACAGCTGCTGTTCCTGCTCGTTCTGCTCTTGCTCGCGTTCCTGTTTTGCCTGCTGGCGCTTGCGTCCGCGGCGGTACTGCTTGATACCGGGGATGACCTTGTTTTTCACGTCCAGAGCGAACGAGACGATCCCGTAGATCCAGAAGAAGAACAACACGAGAAAGCCCCCGTAGTAGACGACGGGAACGAGACTACTCATGCTGTCCCCTGGATTCGGCCGCCGCTTCCGTTCGCTCTGCCTCCGAGAGGTCGACGATGCCGTGTGCCAGCGCGTCGCCCGATGCGGTGTCGAACAGGTGGACCTTCGAACGGTCGAGGACGACCGAGACCGACTCGTCGGCCTCGATCTCGGTGTCGGGATCGACGCTCATCAGCAGCTGGTTGGCGGCGCCGGCGGCCTCGTCGCTGGTCATCGAGGAGCTACTGGAGCCGTCCAGCGTAAGGTAGACGAAGATTTCGTCGCCCATCGGCTCGAGGACGTCGGTCGTCGCCTCGATCACTTCGGAGGGGGAGGTGACCTCGTCCTCGTTTCTGATGAGGTAGATGTCCTCCGGGCGGACGCCGGCCGTGATCTCGTCGCCCGGTCCGACGCCGAGTTCGGTCGTGTCGAACTCGATATCGAAGTGTTCGGTCGTGATGCCGCCGTCGACGAGTTCGCCGTCGGTGAAGTTCATCGACGGCGAGCCGATGAAGCCGGCGACGAACAGGTTCGCGGGCTCGTTGTAACAGGTAAGCGGCGGGTCGATCTGCTGGAGCTGACCCGCGTTGAGGACGGCGATCCGATCGGACATCGTCATCGCCTCGGCCTGGTCGTGGGTGACGTAGATGATCGTCGTGTCCAGTTGCTTGTGCAGGCGCTGGAGCTCGGTCCGCATGTGCACCCGCAGCTTCGCGTCCAGGTTCGCCAGCGGCTCGTCCATCAGGAAGACGTCGGGGTTGCGAACGATCGCCCGTGCGATCGCGACCCGCTGTTGCTGGCCGCCCGAGAGCTCGTTGGGCTCGCGATCGAGCATCCCCTCGAGCTGAACGATCTCGGCGGCGTCGTCGACCCGCCGATCGATCTCGTCCTGGTCGTACTTCCGCAGCCGAAGCCCGAACGAGATGTTCTCGTAGACGTCCATGTGGGGGAACAGCGCGATGTTCTGGAAGACCATCGACACGCCCCGATCCTTCGGCGGCAGGTTGGTGACGTCGGCGTCGCCGATCCGGATCGTTCCCTCGGTCGGCTTCGTGAGGCCGGCGATGGTCTCCATCGTCGTCGACTTCCCACAGCCCGAGGGGCCGACGAAACAGACGAACTCTCCGTCCTCGATCTCGAGATTCATGTCGTCGACCGCGACGACGTCTTCGTAGCGCTTCGTGACGTTGCTGAGTGATACGCGTGCCATAGGTTACTCCTTGAGTCCTCCCGCAGTTAGTCCGCTAACGATTCGTTCCTGTGCGACGATCACGAGGATCAGGATCGGGATGACCCCGACGATGCTCGCGGCCGCCATGAGATTGAAGTCGGTCGTGTACTGGTCCTGATAGCTCAGGATCCCGCCGACGAGCGGCGACCAGTTCTCGGGGACGTTCTCCAGGGCCATGATCGAGCTGAAGAAGTACTCGTTGTAGACCGCGATGAACGTCAGGACGGCCGCCGTCGCGACGCCGGGCGCCGACAGGGGGATGATGACCCGGAACAGCGCGCCCAGGCGGGTCGTCCCCTCGACCCGAGCGGCGTCCTCGAGCCCGTCGGGAATCTGTGAGTAGAAGGTGGTGAGGATGAAGATCGCCAGCGGCATGAACAGCGCGCTAAACGGCAGGATCATCGATCCTGGCGTGTTCACCAGCCGCGGCGGCTCGAACAGCTCGATCCCGAGGAACGGGATCACGACGGCGTTCCCGAGGAACGCGTCGAACAGCGGGATCAGAAACGCCGCCGGCGGGAAGTACGACACCATCAACACGGCGAGCATGAGCGGTCCCTTGCCGGGGAAGTCGAGCCGCCCGAAGACGTAGCCGGCGAGGCTCGCGACCAGCAGGACGATGATCGTCGTGACCGTCGCGAGCACGAAGCTGTTGAACACGTAGAGGTGGAACGGGATCTGCTGGAACACCTCGACGAACGCCTGGGGGTTGAACCCCTGCGGGTGCGGGAACTCGATCCCGATTACCGGCAGCGACCAGTCACCCGTGAGGATCTGGCTGTTCGGCGTCAGCGCCAGCACCAGCAGCCAGTAGAACGGGAACAGCGTCGTCACGAGGAAAAAGCCCGCGGCGACGTAAAACAGCACCCGGTAGAGGCGGCTGCGCTTCTCGTCGTCTCCGATGACGCCCTGGGTCCACTGCGCGAGGACGCCGTCCTTGGTGTCCGAGCCGTCGGACTGTTGTTCGGTTGTCGTAGCCATGTCAGAATCCCTCCTTGTACTGTCTGTAGATCACGATCATCGCGAGGATGCCGATGATCCCGGCCGTCACGAACGCGATCGCGGACGCGAGTCCGCGGTTCGTGTTGAACGTCTCGACGACCATACACGACAGCGACGGGACGACCGTACAGCTCGAGGCGATGTCGATCAGGCCGTAGACCCGCATCGCGTCGATCGTCCGGAACAGCACGGCGATGGCGACGGCCGGCAGGACGAGCGGCAGCGTGATCAGCCTGAACTGCTGCCAGCGGCTCGCGCCGGCGACCTTCGCGACGTCGTAGAGGCTGCGGTCGACACTTTGCAGCCCGGCGAGGATCAGCAGGGCCATAAACGCCGTCGTCTTCCAGATGTCGGCGACGGTGACGATGATCAGGGCGCTCAGCGGATCGTTGAGCGTGTTCGTCGGCGCGAGAAGTCCGAAGTTCGCCAGGTACTCCGTGAGAAAGCCGGTGCTCGGGTGGAACATCAGGTAGAAGATCATCCCCTGAATGACCAGCGGCACCGCCCACGGGATGATGATCGCGACGCGGACGAGACGCCGGCCGCGGAACTCCTGGTCGAGGATCAGCGCCTGTCCGAACCCGATAAGCGTCTCGAAGAAGACGCTCACGACGGTAAACACGAGCGTCACGATCAGTGCGCTACGGAACCATCCCTCGACGTGGACGAACGGGAAACTCGAGCTCGTCGCGATGTCGGGAAGGAACGTCGTCGATCCGGGGAAGTCCGGATCGCGATCGCCGGTGAACATGTCGACGTAGTTCTGGAGCCCGACGAACTCCGGGTCGCCGGTGCCGAGCACGTTGATGTACATCGACAGCTCGAACGTCCGCAACAGCGGGTAGAGCGCGATCGCCCCCAGGATGACGAAGACGGGCGTCAACAGCAGGTAGGCGAACGCGGTTTCGCCGAGGTTTTCCAGCCACCGCGTGACCGCTACCAGCGGTCCCGAGCGCCGCGATTCCCGGGTTGCGGTGTCCGGTTCTTGTTCAGTGCTCATCCTTACGATTCGCTTTCTTCGAGCGCTTCCTGGAGATCAGCCGCGGTGTCCGCGGGACTCTGGTCGCCGGCGACCGCCTGGTTGACCTGTTCGGCGATGATCTCGGCCTGGGACGGCCACTGCGCGGTGACGGGGCGGGGCATCGCGTTCTCGCCGGCCACGCGCAGCGTCTCCATGTAGTGGCCGATCGGACCGACGTCGTCGGGATCGGTCGCCTCCTCGTCGTCGAACAGGTCGGGTTTGGGCGGCAGCCAGGCGACGATCTCGAGCATGCCGAGGTTGAAGTCGTCCTCGGTCATCGCCTGCATGACCTGTATCGCCTCCTCCGTGCGCTCGGAGTTGGGGTTGAGGCCGATGTGCCAGCCACCCTGTGCGGACGCGGTGCCACCGGCGCCGGGCTGGGCGGCCTCGTCCTCCTCGACCGCGTAGGGGACCGGCATCGCGCCGAGGTCGTCCTCGTCGTCGAACGGGTAGTCGTCGCCGTCGAGTGTCGCCGGCACGATGTACGGCCAGTTGCGAAGCATCGCGGTCTGGCCCGAGGAGAACGGCTCGCGGGCGCCCTCCTCGTCCCAGGACGTGATGTCCGTCGGAGCGATCCCGGTCGGGAACTCGTCGAGGGTGTCGTCGTCCTGCTCGTCGGAGACGAACG
This sequence comes from Natronococcus sp., assembly GCF_047921035.1. Classification (NCBI taxonomy): domain Archaea; kingdom Methanobacteriati; phylum Methanobacteriota; class Halobacteria; order Halobacteriales; family Natrialbaceae; genus Natronococcus; species Natronococcus sp. The sequence continues at coordinate 73,458 of NZ_JBLRWX010000001.1, read as the reverse complement.
TCCGCATCATCGCGAGCGCGTCGATGAACTCCTCCTCGTCGACGGTAACTGGTCGGTCGCCGACGGGACCGCCGAGGTTCTCCTCGCCGCCGAAGTACGCGCCGCCCCAGGAGGTCATGACCTCGTTGAAGCTACAGCAGGAGGTCCCCTCGTAGATGTCCCACTGCGTCGCCAGTCCGGCCTCGGCGTCGGAGGCCTCGAGCATCTCCCCGGTCAGCTCGGCCCACTCCTCCCAGCTCATCGGCTCGGTCGCCCACTCCTCGAAGTCGTCGTCGTCGTAGCCGGCATCGCGGGCGTAGCTCTTGTTGTAGTACATGCAGCCGTAGTCCGGGAACAGCGGCAGCGCCATCAGGTCGCCGCTCTCGGGGTCCCGGGCGGTGTCGACGAACGCCTCGAAGTACTCCTCGTCGATCAGGTCCAGCGTGTCGTCGTCGAGCTCCTCCGAGAGGTTCGCGAGGTAGCCGTTCTCGATGAGGACGTTGGTCCAGCCGGTGTCACACATCATGAGATCGGGCTCGGTCTCGCCGGCCTCGATCAGCTGCGAGTAGGTGTCTCGCTGGTCGCCGGTGTCGTCCGACTGGGAGCTGAAGGCGATCTCGATGTCCTCGTCGAGTCCGTTCTCGTAGAGCAGGTCCGGCATCCCGTCCTCGACGTCGTCGATGGTGGTCGACCCCATCGCGATGACGACGTCGCCGTCGCCCTCGTCGCCGTCGCCGTAGATACAGCCGGCCAGGCTGACCGTCGCGCCGGTCGCCCCGGCTGCGGCGACGAACGTCCGTCGCGAGACGCTGGATTCGTTTTCGGTACTCCCCCGTGAATATCTACCACTCATGAACAGGACCATTGAATTGTACCTATTTATAATTGCTGGGTTGAGTACAACGGATGTAGTTAACTTCTCTCGCCCGTGTCGGGAAACGAGGATGTTCCGATCCTCGACTCGTCGCGAATCGGCCGTCAGTCGGCGTCGATCGCGATCACGCGGCCGAGTCGATCCGGATCCGAACCGCTTCGACGTCCTCGACGATCGCTCCCCAGCCGCCGACGCTGTAGGTTTCGCTCCCGCTCTCGAGCGTGAACGCGGCTTTGCCCGCGAACTGCGTGATCGGCACCGATCCGCCCTCGCCGCCCGCCGTCCCGGTGTAGCTGACGTCCGTCACCGTACCGGAGACGGTCGTCTCGTTTCCGGTGTCCGTCTCGAACCCCTCGACGACGGCCTCGACGCGCCGGTCGTCCTCGAGGAGCGGTTCGACCCGGCGCAGACACTCACGGATGTCGACGTACGTGATCGGAGCGTGCTCGTTTCGGTCCGAGTAGACGGGGTCGTACACGTCCCAGAGACAGGTGTTGAAGTACCAGTAGAAGACGTACGCGTGGGTGCGGTCGTTGACGATAACGCCGTACTCGTTCGCCGAGTGCCTGTTCGGCGCGAAACACGTCCAGGTGCGATCGACGAGCGCGACGAACGGTGCGGGAATCCGACGGTACCGGGCCTCGGTACACGTCCTGGCGAGCCGTTCGGTCGACGGCAGCGACGGCTCGTCGGCCGTCTCCGGGAACAGACACACCTTGACGTCGGCGCCGCCCGCGAGGGCGGCCTCGAGGGCGCCCTCGAGCGCGTCGAACTGCGCGGGGGTGAGTCCGATCTGGACCTGGTGGTCGGCCGACCGGACGAGTTCGTTCGCCCGCGTGAGGACGGTGTCGAACCGCTTGACGATGCTGACGGCGTGGTCCTCGATGTCGGGACGGGTCCACCGGGTCTCGATCTCGTCGGCCGCGCTCTCGAGGCGGGTCGCCCGCGACCGGAGGTCCTCGAGCACCCCCGCGGGGTCACACGCCCGGGCCTGAAGACTTCCCTGTTCGTACGTTTCGACGTACCCGCGGTCCTCGAGCCCTCGCAGCACGTCGTAGATCCGCGGGTCCGGAACGGAACTCGCCTGTGCGACGTCCGTCGCGGACGCGGAGCCGCGCTCGAGCAGCGTCACGAAGGCGTCGGACTGGTACGGCGAGAGCCCCGCCTCCTCGAGGGTCGCCACGAGTTCGTCGGGGTTCATCCGGCGACCACCGCGGGAGTCACGCGACGAACGGAGCGAGCGCCCGTCAGACCGCGCCGAACCGTCCGCAAGCGGTTGCCCACGCTACGCCACCGGAGACGCCCCCCGCGTCGTGTGACCAGTTGTCGCATAGCAACGGTGTACAACAGTAATTGTAAAAAAGACTCTCGTTGTCGCTACACTGAAGGCCGTCGGGTCGAAACGCGACCGTATGACCCGCCTCCTCGAGCGGATTCGACGCCCCGAGTACACCGGCTCGAACCGGTGTTGGCCCTGCACGATCACGAACGGCGCGCTGGTCGCGGTCGCCGCTGCCGCGCTCGCCGTGGCCCGCCGCCGACGACTGGCCGCCGCGGTCGGGGTCGCCGGGCTCGCTTCGATCGGGCTTCGGGGCTACGTCGTTCCGTACACGCCCCAGTTTGCGCCCCGGCTCGCGGCCGCGCTCTCGCTGGATCCACACGACGCCGACGAGCCCGGCTCGCTCTCGGGGGTTTCGGACGGCGACGAGACCGACGACGAGGCGGTCTCCGGCGAGGCGGTTCTCGCCGCGCTGGTCGAGGCGGACGTCGTCGTTCCCGACGGCGAAGAGCTCCGGCTCGAGCCCGCGTTCGGATCGGCCTGGCGCGACGAGATGCGATCGCTTCGCGACCGCGACCTCGAGGAACTCGCCGCGCTCGCCGACCGGCACACGGCGCCCGACACCGAAGCCCGGGTCGGGAGCAGCTTCGGGCGCTCCTACCTCGTCTTGCAGGGCGAGGGCGGCGGTATCGTCACGCTCCGCCGGGAGATCGCGGTCGCCGAACTCGGCGCCGCGCGGGCGCTCGAGTCGCGGGTCGACGATCCCGCGATCAGGCGTGCGGCCGGCCGCCCGCTGCGCTCGCTGCTCGAGGCGTGTCCGCTCTGTGACGGCTCCCTCGAGATCACGCAGTCGACCTGCTGTGGCGAGGTGACGCCGATCGGCTCGCTGCCCGCGGAGAAGTTGTTCTGCCCGGACTGTAACGTCCGACTGTTCACGTTCGGCCGGGACGAGTGAGGCCTACTCGTCGGCTCTGATTCGCCGAACCGCATCGCGATCCGGCAGCGCCGTCATCGCGCCCGCGGCCGTCGTCGCGGCGGCGCCGACGGCGTTGGCGAACGCGAGCGTCTCCTCGAGATCCTCTCCGTCGGAGAGCGCCGCGATCGCGCCGGCGACGAAGGCGTCGCCCGCCCCCGTCGTGTCCACGACGTCGGCCTCGTACCCGGGGTGGTCGGCGGTTCCGGACCACGGCGCGTCCTCCCCGGCGACCGCGAGCGCCCCCTCGCCGCCGCGGGTCGCGAGGACCGTCGATGGCCCCTCCTCGAAGGAGCGGGCGTCCCGGGCCACCTCCTCGACGCCCGCTCCCGCGAATCCGAGCGCCTCGAGTTCCTCCTCGGCCGCCTTCAGCACGTCGACGTGTGCCAGCGCCTCCCGAACGACCGCCCGGAACTCGGCGTCGTCGGACCACAGCTCCGGTCTGGCGTTCGGGTCGAACGAGACCGTACAGTCGTTGGCGGCAGCCCGTTCGAGCAGGTCCAGCGTGGCCTCCCGCGAGGACCCCGTCGAGAGGGCGACCCCGCCGGCGTGGACCCACTCGAGTTCTTCGAGCACGGCGTCGTCGATCCGACCGGGCTCCATTCGAGTGTCGGCAGTGTCGTCGCGGTAGAACGAGAACTCCCGGTCGCCGGTCTCGTCGTGGGTGACGAACGCCAGCGTCGTCTGGGCCGCGGGATCGCGCTCGAGGAACCGATCCGGAAGCCCGTGTTCGTCGAGCGTCTCGACGAGGTAGCGGCCGAAGGGGTCCTCGCCGACGCGGGTCCAGAACAGCGGCGTCCGCTCGAGGCGCTCGAGGGCGACGGCGACGTTCGCGGGCGCGCCGCCGGCCCGTCGGTCGAAGCGCTCGACGCTCGAGATCGGTCCCGGATGCTCGGGCAGGAAGTCGATCAGCGTCTCGCCGGCGACCAGGATGTCGCGAGTCATGTGCCCCCGTTCGTCCGCCGAGTGATAATGTGTTGCGAAGCGGGACGTCGAGTCAGACGATCAGTAACGAGCCGACCACGACGGCCGAGACGTACAGCGTGACGACGGCGGCGTAGGTCGCGAACTCCCGCCAGTCGAACCCGTAGATCGAGAGCACGCTGGCGAAGAGGAACGCGAGCCAGAGGTTCGAGACGCCGGCGCCGTACATGGTCGCGACCAGCGCGGGCACCCCTTCGACTCCCGCGGCCGCCACCGCGGGGCCCTGGAGCAGCCAGAGGGAGCCGGGATCGGGCACCAGCAGGCCGAGCCCGAACGCGGCGACGTAGGAGGCGACGTACGGCAGCCCGGTCGCCGCCAGCGCGTCGCCAAGCGGCGCGTACAGCTCCGCCTCCGTCAACAGCGCGAACGTCGCGGCGTACAGCAGGAACGGGATCGCCATGTGGTTGGCCCACCGCGTCGCGTCCTCGGTCTTCTCGCGGAACGCCATCGGCGGCCCCTGCACCGCGAGCCCGACGACGACCAGCCCGAACGCCAGCCAGGGCAGGGTCAACGCCCCGCCGGTACCGAAGTGCCACCCCAGCGAGGCGACCCCGATCGCGACGACGATCCAGGTGAGCGACTCGGCGTTCTCGAGGCGGTCGCCGGGCTCCCAGTCGACGGGATCGCGAACGGGTGCGTAGTGGTCGAGGGTCTCGGCGATCGAGCCCTCGAGGATGCGATCCCGGTCCTCGAGCGGTTCGATCTCGTCCTCGTCGTCGGGCGCCAGCCACACCAGCAGGAGCGGCAGCGTCAGGACGAACAGCAGCGTCGGGGCGAGGTTCGCCGGGTGGAGGAGGAACTCGCTCATCCCGATCGTCCCGACGTCGTCGATCATGAAGTTCGCCAGCCCGGTGTCGTCGGCCGCGATCAGGGCGCCGAGGCTCGAGGGCCCCTGGTTGGCGACGACGAGCGCCAGCAGCCCGCCCGTCAGCACCGACGGGTAGTGAACCGCGGTGCCGCTCTCGCGGGCGCGCCGACAGAGCCGCTGACCCAGCAGGACGCCGCCGATCAGGCCGAGCGCCCAGTTGAGCCAGCCGAGCGCGAGCGAGGTGACCGCAGTCGCGTAGATCACGCCAGTTTGGCTCGTCGGCAGCCGGATCGCGAGGCGGTCGAACGCGGCGCCGACCCGCGGGGACTCGACGGCCGAGGCGCCGAGCACCCAGTAGAGGAGCAACAGCATGTGCAACGCGAACAGATCGTAGACGTAGAACCCGCCGCCGAGCAGCTCGAGCTGGGTCGTCGGCTCGAGTTCGGGGACGGTGGCGACGATCGCGAGGGCGGCCAGCCCGAGCGCGCCGACCAGCGACTCGGGAAAGTACTTCCCGAACGTCGGGACGAACGCGGTTCGGAGGTCGGCCTCGGTTTCGCGGTCGGCGTCGGCGGTATCGACGGGTCGTTCGTTCTCTGCCGAGGTTGGTTCTCCCGCCATCGCGATCACCCGAGCACCCCGATCATGAGCGCGCCGGTTCCCATCACGACGCCCGAAAAGACGAACAACACCGCGACGTAGCCCATCATATCGCGGATCGTGAGTCCGGCGATGCCGAGCACCGGGATCGCCCAGAACGGCTGGATCATGTTCGTCCACTGGTCGCCCATCGCGAACGCGATCATCATGTGGTTCATCTGGGTGCCCTCGATCGACTGGGTCGCGGAGGCGTAGATCTCGCCCATCACGACCCACTGCCCGCCGCCGGAGGGAACGAAGAAGTTGACGATCCCGCCGGAGACGAACACGAGCGCGTACCACGTCGTGTCGGTGGCGTACTGGGCGGCCGTGGTCGCGATCAGTTCGACCAGCCCCGAGAACACCATGATCCCCATGATCCCGCCGTAGAACTGGAACTGGATGATGATCTGGCTGGCGCCGCGGATCGCCTCGTGGAAGACGTCGATGTAGCTCCGCAGCGACATGTGCGCCAGAAAGCCCAGCCCGAACATCGCCGTGATGAGGACGTTGATGTCGAGGACGTCCATGAACGGCTGGGTCGAGAACAGGTAGAGGAGGTAGGCCCAGATGGCGGCGCCGACGCCGACACACACCAGCGTGCTGTCGAGCACGGCCGCCTTGAGCCGCGAGTCCCGCATCCGATGGGGGCGCTCACCGACGTCGCTGCCCTGCGCGCTCTCACCCCGGGCAGCCCGCAGCTTCTCCTCGGGGACGGTCGTGACGTTCTCCCGATCGGGCGCCATCAGCGGCATGAGGACGACGACGACCGCGACGACGGCGGCGATCATCACGAGGTTGATCGGGTGGAAGATCGTCTCCGAGACCGGGATGACGCCCATCGTCTCCTCGGCGAAGTGGCCATCGGTCGCGACGAGTAACAGCGCCGCCCCCGAGAGCCCCTGGTGCCAGGGCAACAGCCCCGCGTAGGCGGCCGCGACGAGCAGCGGGTAGTGGACATCGGTCCCCTGCTCGGCCATCGCGATCCCGACCTCCCGGGCCAGGATCGCGCCGGCGACCAGGACGACGCCCCAGTGAAAGAGCCCGAGTAGCTGGCCACAGAGCGCGACGACGAAGATCGCCTGCGTCTGACTGCTCGGTATCGAGGCGATCCGTCGGAGCCCGCGTTTGATCGGCGGCGAGTCCGCCAGCGCCCACCCCGTCAGCAGGGCGAGCGAGGCCTGCGTCGAGAACGTGATGACCTCCCAGAACCCCTCGCCCCAGTGGGTCGCGACGCTCGCCGGCCCCTCGTCGGTGACGACCACCGCGATGACCATCGTCAGCAGCGTCAACAGCAGCGCGAAAATGAAGGCGTCGGGCAGGTACCGCTTGATCAGCCTGCTCGCGACGTTGCCCAGCTGCGTAAAGAAGCGTCCGATCCGTCCGGATCCCGCCGAACCGATCGTACTCATCGTTCGCTCCGGGCGAGCGTCGGTGCCCGCCGTTTCGAAACCGCTCGGCGATCGTGATTCGGCACTGTCATCTACCGGCTACGGATTCCGGAACCGGAAAAAGATGCAGCCTGATTGGAAGGCTTGCCGGCTTTCGGCCCGAGCGAACGGCGGTTCCCCGCCCGCTACTCGAAGCCGCCCCGGTGGACGATCTCCTCGAGCGGTTCGCCGGTCATCGCGCGCGGCGACCAGCGGTTGACGAACAGCGGGTCGATCTCGTGGTCGGGCTCGCGGTGGTCGGCGACCTCGTCTCGGATCTCGCGTCGCTCGGCGAACGTCTGCATACTCGAGTGAAGACGGTCGCGACCTATCACTGTTCCCGGACGCTCGAGTCACCCGGTGACGGTCGCGTCGTCGGAACGCGTTCACGCTTCTCTCGGTACCCGGTACCGCTGGTCGACGTGGTTCAGCCCAGCGAGATATCGAGATACAGCATCACGATCACGCCGAGGATCGTCCCGAGGGTCGCGACCCGTTCGTACCCGCTCGCGTGCGTCTCGGGGATGATCTCGTCGCTGATGACGAACAGCATCGCCCCGGCGGCAAACCCCATCGCGTACGGCAGCAGCGCCGAGATCGAGACGACGGCGTAGGCGCCGAGGACGGCCATCGGAATCTCGACCACGCCCGCCCGAATCCCGGCGAGAACGGCGTAGAACCGCCTGTCCAGCCCGGCGTTGACCGCCGCCAGCGAGACCGCGAACCCCTCCGGTATATTCTGAACCCCGATCGCGAGCATCAGCGGGATCGCCGTCTCGAGGTCGCCGCTGCCGAAGCCGACGCCGACGGCGAGCCCCTCGGGCATGTTGTGGAGCGTGATCGCGAGGATGAAGAGGACGACGGCCGCCAGCCGCTCGTCGTCGACCGGGAGTTCGGTGCCGGGTTCGGCGGCGTCGCGTCGTCGTCGGCCGGTGAGCAGGAAGTGGGCGTGAGGGACGAGCAGATCGGAGCGATCCAGAAACAGCGCGCCGAGCGCGACCCCGACGAGAACGGGTATCGGATTTCCGTCCGAGTAGGTTTCGATGCCGGGGATGATGAGGCTCGTGAAACTCGCTGCGAGCATGATCCCCGCGGCGAACCCGAGCGCGGCGTTCATCGCCCGATCGGAGGGGTTTCGCCAGACGAAGATCAGCGACGCGCCCAGCAGGTTGAGCGCGGCGATGACGAGGCCGCCGACGAGACCGTGAACGATCGGATCGGTGCCGAACAGATCGACGAAGGAATCGACTACCACGCGCTCCACCGCGGTCGCGTACCACCGCTGTCGAGCCGACGAGGACGCCACCGCCGCGTTCGACGAGTCATGACGAACGCCCCTATGACCTCGAGCGGAAAGAAACTGTGACATCCTCCTCGCCGTAAACGGCGAGGCTTCCCACAACAGTGGGATTCCGGCTATGCCGTAGGTTTCAGTCCGAGTAGGCCGCGAGCGTCATCTGCGAGGATTTCTCGCTCGTCTCGCGGTGGACTGTGGCGCTGTCACTGGCGCTCCCGTTCCGTGGCGAGTCATTGCGTTCCAGTTTCCAAGGAACGCTCTCTCCCCACGGATCTACGCTACCGGCGATGTTCGCCGCCGCGTTGATATCTGCGTGGAACTCTGTTACGTGGCAGTCGTCGTTCGTGCACTTGAACTCGGCTTGCGACCCACGACGGCCGATGTAACCGCACTCGTGGCACGTTTGGGACGTGTAGCGCGGATTCACGAACCGGACCGGAATACCGGCCTCGGTGGCCTTGTCCTCGATACGACCCTGAAGACGGGCGAACGCCCATGCGTGGAGGCGCCGGTTCATGTACTTGCCGTAGTCCAAGTCCTCCCGGATGTACGATAGATCCTCCATTACGATTACTGGATCGTCGAACGACTCGGCATACTCAACGGCTTCCCGAGAAACCTTCTCAACGATATCCGTCAGCGCGTTCTGGTAGTAGTCGAACCGTTCGTCCACACGCCATTCGGCGGCGTCGCGTTCCTGAAGGCGCTTCAGGGTCGTGAACATCTCTTTACGGAGGTGTCGCGCACGACTGCCAGTTTCGAGCATTGGTTTCGTCGGCGTGTTGCGCTTGAGGGCACAGCCCGTAATCAACGCGGATTCGCCGATATCGAAGCCGATGTGCGTCTCGTCGCCGTCCGTCTCTGGTTCTTCGACCGAGTATGTGACGGCAATGTGCAACACCCAGCTGCTCCGGTTCTGCTGAAGCCGGATCTGTCCGGCTTTGGCGTCTTCGCCGAGGAGGTCGTGCCACAGCGATTCCTGTTCGGGGTTGATCCGAAGCGGAATCCAGAAGTTCGTTCCGTAGCCCGGAAGCGGCACGTTCCAACAAATCTCGTGGTGTCGAGATTCGTCGCGGTCGAACTTCGCGGCCTGATTCGTGAGCCGGATCGGGTGTTCGTCGTCTAACTCGCGTGCGTTGTACGTTTTCCGGAGTTTCGGGACGTAGCTGCACAGTGCAGCCTTCGCCTGATACGGTAGGTCGAACGGCGTTACTACGTCGGAGACGCCGTTCATCGTATCGGCACCGGAGTCGAACGCATCGTGCAACGCCTCGCGGTAGGTGGAGAGAAGGCGCCGGAGACGCACCGATTTCCCCTGTGTCGGTGGGGAGAGCGTCGCCTCGAGCGTTTTCGTCACCTCCTCTGCCATACCCATCTATACACATAAGCCACACTTATACATTGCGGAGTTGTAGCGTGACGTGATGCAACGGAAGCAGATAACGATTCGAGAGGATCAAGTCGAATGGATCGACGAAAACCACATCAACCTATCCAGCCTCGTGAGAGGCTGCATCGACGAACGTATGGAATCCAGTTCCGCCGAGTAGCGGCGGCTGCGAAATCAAGTGACGCGATTCACGCCCGCCGTGAACGGCGCGATTCTCTCGCTGTTTAAGGATAGGCGCGTCCCACCACACGCGATCGGCGTGCCCCGCGGCGCGCTACTTTTCCCAGTCGATCGCGTCCGTTCGCTCCGCCTGCCGGAGGATGAACGGCCCGAGCGAACCGGTTCGTTTCGAGATGGTCGCGATTCGCAACACGTAGGCCGCGAGGAGGAAGAAGGGGACGAGCGTGATCGTCGTACTGGCGCTGACGAGCCACACCATGTTATCGACGCCGAGGAACGTCCCGGGAACGGAGTCGGGCTCGAGGTACAACACCGTCGCGGTCGCGACGACCACTCCAGGTAGCCCGGCGTACAGTATCGACCGCGTGAGGTGGACGAGTTCCCACTGGAAGTACAGCGACTTGAAGTGCTCGAGCGCCGGGCCGAACAGCCGCAGCACGTCGATCAGTTCGTCGAAGGTCTCCAGCTCGTCGTCGTCGAGGCTGTCCTCGTGCTCGTGTCGAAGCCGCCGCACCGCGTAGATCTTCCACGAATAGTTGTAGTTCAACCCGGATCGCAGGACGCCGAACTCGCCGAACTCGGAGGTCTCGAGCTGCGAATCGATCTCCTCGGAGTTCCGACAGACGTTCTCGACGAGCCGATCGGTCCGGCGCCGAAGCGTCTCGTCGGCGTTATCGGCGACGACCTCTTGAAGCGCCTCGGCCCGTTCGCTGCTCGTCTGCACGAGCGCCTGCAGGAACTGGGAGGGGTCGGGCGGGCCGACCGTTCCGAACAGCTCCTCGACGCTGCGTCGGTACTCCATCGCCTCGTTCATCCACGCCTGCTGGTCGCCCAGCCGACCGAGTTCCTGTGAGAGCACCAGCTGATTGATCGAAACGACGAGCGTCACGCCCGTGAGGGTCGCGGCGATCAGCGCCTGGAACGCCGTGTCCACGGGCGACCCGTTCGCCATCATCTCCCGAAGCGGCAGGGCGACCGCTCCGAGCCCGACGAGCGCGGCGAAAGTCGCGACCGAGAGGAGTCCCGCGAGCAGCCACCGGTTCGCGTCGAGCAGGAGCCAGTGGGCGATCCGACTCTCGCCGGTTCGGCCCCGAAGCGTGTCCGTCGACAGCGGGTTCTCCATACCCTTCGTTCAGCCTCCAGCGGAAAAGCGGTTGAGCTTGGAAGCGGAACCCGTCAGGTGCCGAAACGCTCCGGTCCGGAGAGTGTGAAAAATCGGTGCCCGTCGTTCGAGCGGTCAGACGGGCCGCTGTACGTCATTTGTGGTGCAACCGTGACCGTCTTGTGGTTGCGCCGGCAAATCGTTGCAGCAGTCCGTCTCAGTCGTCCGCGGGCGCCGGCTCGCCGCGTTCGACGTCGATCTCGCCCGCGTCGAGGGCAGCCTCGACGTTGCGGGCGGCCTCGACCATGTTCGCCATCTTGCCGTAGGCGACCTCGCGCGGGAGGAGTTTTACGCCACAGTCCGGCGAGACGACGAGCTGTTCGGGCGGGACGACCTCGAGTCCTTTCTTGATGTTCTCCTCGATCTGCTCGACCGATTCGACCTCGCCGACGTGGACGTCGGTGACGCCGAGTGCGAGATCCGCAGTGAACTCGGGATCCTTGAACACGTCGAGCTGGTCGTAGTCGCCGTTGGCGAGCTCGAGGTCGAACTCGTCGACGGGGAACTCGAGGATCTCGGGGTAGATCCGGGAGTAGTCGCCGTAGCAGACGTGGAGGCCGATGCGGACCTCCTCGGGGATGTCAGCGACGATGTGCTCTAAGGCCTCGCCGACGATGGCGTGGTCGTCGGGCGTCGTCGCCAGCGCGGGCTCGTCGATCTGGATGTAGCGGGCGCCGGCGTCGACGAGCTTCTCGATCTCCTCGTTGACGAGGTCCGCGAGCGCCAGGGTGAGTTCGTCGTCGTCGTCGTAGGCCTCGTTGAACGACCAGTTCGCCAGCGTGTAGGGTCCCGTGATCGGGACCTTGACGGGACGGTCGGTCGCCTCGGCGACGAACTCGTACTCGTCGACGAGCCAGCTATCCGTGTACTCGACCTCGCTCACGACGGAGGGTTTGTCGAAGTAATTGTGTCCCCAGACCTTGACGGGGCCGTTGAACTCGTAGCCCTCGATCCGGTGGGCGAAGAACTCGACCATCTCGTTGCGCCGCATCTCGCCGTCGACGACGACGTCGAGTCCGGCGCGCTCGTGTTCGTTCGTGATGAGCCGGGAGGCGTCGTCGAGGGCCTCCTGGTAGTCGTCGTCGTCGAAGCCGTGGTCGGGGTCCTGGTGGAGTTCCTTCGCGCGGTTGAGCCACTTGGGCTTGGGATAGGAGCCGACGACGGTCGTCAGCAGGAAGTGGTCGTTCTCGTGATCCTCGGGTCGGAACTGATCCTTGTTCTCGTTTGTCATGCGGCTTTCACCTCCGCGAGGTCCGCGGCTTCCGCGAGGACGGCGAGTTTCTCCTGGAACTTCGCGTAGGGGAGGTAGAACGTCTCCGTGTTCGTCGTCAGGTAGACCGTCTCGAACTCCGAGACTGGGACCTTGTCGTACACCCAGTCGACGCGGTCGCGGATCGCCTCGGCGTCCTCGAGGAGGGTGTTCTGGCCGTCGGCCAGGCCGAGCGAGAGCTGGTCGGTCGCGCCGTACTCCTGGAGGTTGTAGACGTTGTCGTCCTGCTCGGTGACGAAGTCGAAGCCGACCGCGTCGATGTCGGCGTCGAGCAGGTGGGCGTAGACCTTCTCCTCGAGCGCGCCCCAGTAGGGCTGGACGACGACGTCGGCGTCCGTCGCGCTCGCGACCTGATCGATCGCCTCGCTTGCGCGCTCGTCGACGCCGTCTTCGGGGGCGTTCTCGACGAGCGACGGCTCGAGCAGGAACAGCGTCTCGTGGTCGGGGAAGGCGTCGACCTCGCCCGCGAGGAACTCGCCGACCGCCGCGAGGAACTCCTCGTCGTCGCCGTAGTGCTCGTCCGTTGCGAGGTCGGCCAGGGAGTACGGACCCGGCAGGACGGCCTGCAGGTCGTCGCCGCCCGAAAGCTCCGATGCGGCCTCGAGCTCCTCGGCGACGTCGCCCGAGAAGTCGAGGTCGCCCTGCACGACGGGGTCGCGGTAGAAGTTGTTGTTGTCGTAGTAGCGGACGATCCCCTGGGTGTCGACGGCGTCGTGGACGGCCAGCGGGTGGGCGAGCATGTCGTCCCAGCGAAGCTGGCCCTCGCTGATCCGGTCGAGGCCGGCCTCCTGCTGTACCTCGATCACTTCCTCGCGGGCCTCGTCGTAGGCCGCGGTGATCTCCTCGCCCTCGTCGCCGCTGACGAGGTCGCCCTTCTGGTGACCCTTCAGATCCGAGAGGTCGTCTTTCGCCCAGTCCGGGAGCGGAAACAGCCCCGGCGTGGTCGAGACGTATTCGGTCATCGTGAGCGCGGCTAGGCTATGCCGATGCTTAATATTTTCCATACCGATTGATACGTGGGAGTAATTACTGCAGGTCTCTCGGGCTCGACCGATTCGCGACCGGCGGCGACACGGACCAGCGGCGGGAGTTATGCCCTCGGCGCACGGATCGCGGGTATGGCTCTCACCGTCGATCACGTCCCTTTGGCGTTCGCGGACCTCGAGGCGATCACCGCGGAGTTCGAGCGACTCGGCCTCGCGCCCGACTACGGCGGCGCCCACGACAACGGCGTCACCCACATGTCGGTCCTCGGCTTCGACGACCGCTCGTACGTCGAACTCATCGCCGAGCGCGACGAGGGCGACCACGACTTCTGGCCCAGGCACATCCGCGCCGACGCGGGGCCAGCGGCGTGGTGCGTCCGGGTTCCCGATATCGTCGACGAGTGCACGCGGCTGCTCGAGCGCGGCGTTCCGGTTCGCGGCCCCCTACCGGGTGCTCGCGAGCGCGAGGACGGCACCCTCGTCGAGTGGGATCGCGCGGAGTTCGGCCGACCCGATCGACGGCTCCTGTTCCCGTTCGCCATCGCGGATCGAACGCCCCTCCCGTACCGGGTCGCCCCCTCGCCGAGCGTCGCCGGCGGGCCGCTCTCGGGGATCGGCCAGGTCGTCCTCGCCGTCTCGTATCTCGAGGACGCGATCGAGCGGTTCGAAACCGCCTACCGGTTCCCGACGCCGGTTCGCGAGGAGGTTCCGGAGTTTGGCACTGTCGCCTCGGTCCCCGGCCAGCCGGTCGCGTTCGCCGCGAGCGACGAGGGCTGGCTCGCCGATCGACTCGAGCGGTTTCCCGACGGCCCCTGTAGCTGTCTCCTCGCGACCGACGACCTCGCGGCCGCGCGGGAGGCGTACCCGCTGGGCGACCCCCTCGAGTGGCCTGACGGCCGCGTCGCCTTTTTTGGCTCCGAACTGCTGGGCCGACAGCTGGGCGTCGTCGAACGGGTCTGAGAACGGCGAGCCGTGCTCGAGTCGGCGCTACTCGAGCGCTAGCAGCGAAAATTCGTCGTCGACCTCTGCGACGACGTAGCAGACGCCGTCGTCGAGCACCGGGCCGCGACCGACGTGGCCGTCGAACTCGTGTTCGAACCGAATCGCGGGCCCGTCGCTCGGATCGCCGGTCGGCGCGGGATCGAGCGCCCAGAGGCGGTCGCCGCCGACGAACACCGTCTCGCGACCGACGACCGGCGCCGTGCGGTTCGTGTCGCCGATGCCGAACGTCCAGCGCTGCGTCCCCGAGTCGGCGTCGATCGCCCGCAGCGTGCTTCCGGCGGCGGCGAGGACGAGGCCATCCGTGACGGCGAGGCCCGTCGAGACCTGTCCCGTTTCCGCAGACCAGACCGTCTCTGAGACGGTGTTTCCGGTGTCATCGACCGACAGCGCGTACGTCTCGCCGTCGTGACACGGGATGTAAACGACGTCCTTGTCCGCGGTCGGGGAACCCCTCGGCCGGGCCGGCAGCTCCCACCGGGCGTGCGCGATGCCGTCGTACAGGACGTACACCATCCCCGCCTCGGTCGCGACGGCGACACCGCGAGGACCCGCGTAGGCCGGGTGGTCGAGGACCTGACCCAGGAGGTCGCGTCGCCAGCGCTCGGAGCCGTCCTCGGGGTCGAGTTCCAGAATCCGTTCACCGACGCCACAGAGCACCCCGTGGCCCCTGATCGTCGCCGGCGCCGTAACGCTGCCCGGCGCGTCCAGCTCTCGGCTCCAGATTTCGTCGCCGGTCTCGGCCTCGAGGGCGGAGACTCCTTCGTGAGTCGAGACGTAGGCGGTTCCCTCCAGCAGGAGCGGGGGTTTCCACACGTCCTCGGCCGTCCACAGTTCGGTTCCGTCGCCGACGTCGAAGACGCGTAGTCCCCGGTTCTCGACGACGTAGACGCGCCCGTCGGCGACGATCGGTTCGTAGAAGCCGAGTTCGGCAACCTCGACCCGCCAGCGTTCGGAGACGCCGCCGACGGGTGCCTCGCCGTCCCCGACGGCCCGCGTGTTGGCGGCGTTGCAGCCGAAACTCGACCACGAGCCGTTGGCGCCGTGGACGCTGTTGCTCGGATCGGGTTCCCCGTCGACGCCGGCTGCGGGCGGTTCGCGGGGTTCTGGCGGTTCGTCGGCGTCGCCGCTCGTAAACTGCGAGCAGCCGGCGAACAGCGCGCTGCCGGGGGCAACGGCCGAAAGAAACGCGCGTCGCGAGGGAGTCATCGTGTTCCTCCCTGCCGAGGTGGGGGCAAGTGCTTTCTGCTCGCTCGAGCACCGTCAACGAAACAGCTCGAGCACCGTCAGCGTCTCGAAGGGGAAGGAGTGGTCGGCGACTGCCGCGGCGCTAAAGCCCTCCTCGCCCGCGCGCTCGACCACCGCGTCGACGTCGGTGAGGCTGCTGACCAGCAGGTAGACGGAGCCGCCCGGAGCGAGCACGCGGTCGACGCTCGAGAGGAACGGGTCGATGATCGCCCGACCGTCCTCGCCGCCCGACAGCGCCCGTTCCATCCAGTCGTCCCACTCGGTGTCGGGCTCGGTCGGCAGGTACGGCGGGTTGAACGCGACGGCGTCGAACGCGCCGTCGACGAACGGCGAGACCAGGTCGGCGCGGACGGCCTCGAGCCCTCTCTCCCGTGCCTGTCGAACCGCGTGGGGATTCAGGTCCGAGGCGATCACGCGGGCGTCGGTCTCTGCGGCGATGCGGCCGGCGACGTACCCCGAGCCCGTGCCGACCTCGAGGACGGTTCGCCCGGAGCCACCGCCTCGATCGGTACTTCCTCCATCGTCCGACAGTCGCTCACAGACCGCCTCCGCGAGCAGCTCGGAGTCCTCCGCCGGCTGGTACACGTCCGTTTCGAGTCCGCGTCGTTCTCGTAGGTCCATTATTCGTCCTCCGGTGGTGGCGTCGGCTGTCTGTCGTCGGTCGGCTCTCGGTCCGTTTGCGTCGTCGTCTCCGGTTCGCCCTCGTCGGCGACCCGGAAGCCGCCGGTCTCGGCCCGTCCCGAGAGTTCGCGCTGCGGGTACGGGATCTTGATCCCCTCGCGCTCGAACGCCGCCTTGATCGCGTGGATCGCGGCCGTCCGGGCCTCCGCGTGTCGCCTCGCGCTTGGCTTGTCGATCCAGAACCGAACGCCGAGGGTGATCGCGGAGTCGGCGAACGACTTCGTGACGACCTGCGGCGAGGGGGCGTCGATCGACTCCTCGAGGTCGCCGACCGTCTCCCGTGCGAGTTCGCTGGCGCGCTCGACGTCCGCGGCGTAGTCGACGCCGACGTCGACCTCGACCCTGAGCCGGCCCTGTTTCGAGCGGTTGGTGACGACCTCGCTGGCGATCACGTCGTTGGGGATCATGATGAACTCGCCGTCGAACGACCGAATTCGGGTGTTGATGATCGAGATGTCGGTGACGATCCCCTGGTCGCCCTCGACCTCGATCCAGTCGCCGATCTCGAACGGCCGGGCGAACATCAGGACGAAGCCGGCGAGAATGGTGCCAAGAACCTGCTGGGCGGCCATCCCGATGATGATCCCGAGGAAGCCGGCCCCGACGAGCAATCCGCCTAAGTCGTCGATCCAGAGCGCGAGGATCACGATCACCGAAACCGACAGGATGATCACCTGCGAGAGCCGGTGGGTGACCTCGCGCTGGTGGTCGGTCACGGCCGCCGCCGAGCCCAGCACCTCGTCGATCAGGCGGTGGACGACTCGGGTGACGATCAGCGCCGTGACGCCGATAACGAACGTGATAACCGCACGAGCGACGGCGTCGCCGCCGACGTCGTACTCCGAGGCGATGTACCGGAGCTGGTCGGTCTGTCCCCAGACGCCGACGATCGTCGCGAGCGCGAGCAGAAAGGTTCCGACCAGCACCGCGGTCGAGAGGATGTCGCTGTACAGCGGCCGCATCCGCCTCTCGAGGCGCTCCTGGAGGCGCTGGAAGGAGAGCACGACGGCGACGAGCGCACCGATCGCTACGAGCGTCACCGCGATCCGGAGCGGCGTCGCCTGGAAGACGTCGGCCAGCCAGTCCAGTCCCGTCGTCTCGGTCATCGTTCCGTTCTCGAGCGAGTCGGCGATCCAGCTACCTGTATCCGTCGGTCAGTTCGTTGCGCGAGCCGTTTCGATTGGATTAGCCGTCCGTCGGCTCGCCGACCTCGAGCGCGAGCGTCGCCAGTTCGGCGAACTCTGTCGGCGTCATCGCGTCGGCCCGTTTCCGGAGCAGTTCGTCGTCGGCCGCCTCGACGACCGCGTCGGGCGCACCGAGGTTCGTAATGTGGGCCGTGTTCCGAATCGCGTTCCGGATCGTCTTCCGGCGCTGGGTAAACATCGCCTTCACGAATCGGAGGAAAAACTCCTCGTCGCCGATCTCGTAGTCGGGCTCGCGGGGCTCGAGTCTGACGACCGCACTTCGAACCGCCGGCGGCGGCGAGAACGCTTCTTTTGGAATGGACTCGACCAGTTCCGGCTCGGCGTAGTGTTGGGTCGACACCGAGAGCCGCCCGTACTCGCTGGTCCCGGGATCGGCGACCATCCGTTCGGCGAACTCCTGCTGGAACATCAGGACGAGGGGGCGCTTCTCGGGCAGCAGTCGGAACGTGATCTCGCTCGAGACGCCGTATGGGAGGTTCGACACCGACGCCGAAAACTCGGGGAGGTCGACCTCGAGGGCGTCGCCCTCGAGCACAGTCAGCCGGCCGTCGTCGATCTCGTCGGCGAACTCCTCGTGGAGGAAGGCGGCGAGGTCGCGGTCGCGCTCGACGACGGTCACCGCGTCGGCGACCGCGAGCAGGCGGTCGGTCAGCGCCCCCGTTCCGCCGCCGATCTCGAGGAGGTGACTCGTCTCGGCGTCCGTCTCGGTAAGGTAGGTCGGCAGGCGATCGAGCACGCGGTCGTCGACGAGGAAGTGCTGGTCGCGGTCGGGATCGCCGCGAACGCCGGCGCGCGCGATCAGCCCGTCTGGGTCTCTCATTGGCGGGGCTAGCGGCGCGGTCGGTGTAAACGCACCGTCTCTGGCTGCGCTCGCCTCGCGAGTGAGCCGCGGTTCAGGACTGGTCGCGGACGTAGGTGACCGGACAGGGCGCGTTGAGCATGATCTGCTGTGCGGTGCTGCCGAACACCGCCTTCCCCGCCGGCGATCGCTTCCGGCCGCCGACGACGATGTTGTCGGCGCCGGATTCCTCCGCGATCCGGAGGATCTCCGACTGGCGGTTGCCGACCGAGGCCCTGATTTCGACGTCGATCCCGGCCTCCTCGAGCCGGTCGACGATCTCGCCGACCGGCTGGGTCTCCCGGGCTACCTTCTCCGCCGGCAGGTCCCGGCTCTGGACGTCGAATCCGATCTGGGCGACGGCGTCGGGGTAGCTCTGGACGTCGTCGTCGTACTCGTCGGAGCCGACGACGTGTGCGACCACGACCGTCGCGTCCGCCGGCTCGGCGACGTCGATCACGTGTGAGACGAGGGCGTCGACTCGGTCGCTGTCACCCGTTCCGACCGGGAGCAGAATCGTCGAGAGCATTGGTACTGATTGTCGTGGTCGTCTCTTAAAGATGAGGGATGTCGGATACGGAGGGTACAGCGCGGCGGAACCCGTTTTTCTCTCCGTTTACGGTTCGGTAGCCCGCCTCGGCGCTCGGCGGCTACTCCCCGTCCTGCTGGCGACCGACGAACGTGCGGTACTTCAGGTCGTCGTCGCGAAGCTCCTCGAGGATGCGCTCGACGAGGATGTCGCTGGGGTCGTGAAGACCCGAGACGCGCTCGGAGAGTTCCTCGAAGCTCTCGAACGGTTTCCGTTTTCGCTCGTCGAGGATGCCGTTTCGCAGCTTCTTCCCGATCCCCGGCAGGAGGTTCAGCTGGTGGAGCCGCAGCGTGATCGGCTGGGCGTCGTTGTAGAAGTCGACGAACCGCTCCTCGTTCTCCTCGACGAGGTCCTCGACGACGTACTCGAGTTCGCTCTGGGCTCCCGAGGAGAGTTCCTCGTACTCGACCGACTGACAGTCGACGACGACGTCTCGCTCGTCGGCCGGCTCGATGACGACCTCGCTGCCGATGGTGAGTCGGGTCTCCTCGTCGAACGCGACCTGGTAGAGCCCGAAGTCCTCGACGTCGAGGGCGTACCCCGCGGGCGACTTCGCGTACTGGGGCCGGCCGTCGTCGGAGAGCCCGTGTGCGAGGTAGTCCAACACGACTGCGCGTCGAACGTCCGTCTCGTCGCTATCGACTTCGCTCATTGGACGAGGGTACGGCGACGTTACACTTAAAGAATCGGCCCGCCGTCAGGCGTACTTCGCGACGACGTCGAGGATCTCGTCGAGTTCGTCGCCCGACAGCGAGTAGCGCTGCTGGGCGTACACCGATCGAAGCTCGTCCCGGTTGCGGGGCAGGAGGTCGGTGATCTTGTAGGCGGTCGGCTCGTCGACGTACTCGAGTTCCTGCAGCTCCGCGACGAGTTCGCGAGATTCCTCGGGCTCGAGGACCGCAAAGCGGTTTGCGTGTTCGATCGCTCGCGCGAGCTCGTAGCGCAGCTCGCGATCCTCGTCCATCGCGCGCTCGGTCTCGATGTCGGCGAGGAGCTCCTTGGTCTCCGAGACGGTCAGGTACTCCTCGTCGACGATCTCTTTGAAGATCGTCATCGGTTCTCAGACCTGAACTTCGTCCTGGTCTTGCGCGCGGAGGTGGGCGGCGGTGACAATCAGGGTCTTGTCCTTGCCGCCGTCGGTGATCTGCACCTTGAAGGCCTTGCCCTGTTTCCCGAGGACTTCGCCGGTGAGCCCGTCGAAGCGCGGGTGGAAGCGCCCGTTCTGGACGCTGGGGTCGATCTTCAGGTGGACTTTCTGTCCCGCATCGTACTGCTGGATCGCCCGCTGCGGCGGGGAGGCGCCGCGATCTCGCGGATTGTTCGAAAGCTTGTCCCGGGTCCCTTGACGAGGTCCATTAGAGTTCGGCATAGTCGTACGGCCCTCTTACTTCGTGATGGTTATAAAACGCACGTTCCGCCGTCGCGCCGGTTTCGAGCCGAGTCGGGCCGGCGAGAGCCCGGTGGCGCCCGCCGATCGTCACGGTTCCGAACGCGGGTTCGGCGGGACCTCGAGTCGTCGTCGCCGGATCGCCGAGCCGAACCCGGTCGCGCCTGCGACGAGCAGGACGCCGCCGACGCCCGCGAGAACGATCGTCTCGACCGGTGCCGACAGCAGCCCCGTCACGTAATAGCCTCCCAGAGATCCGACGAGGAACGCGAGGTGGATCGCGACGACGCTGGCGAGCACCCAGCCGTGACCGACGGCCGCGTACAGCCCGGCGACCGCGACGGTCTCTCCGACGGCGTGTCCCGTCAGCAACGCCAATCCGACCAGTCCGAGCGCGGCGCTCGCGGCGTATTCGTCAGTATAACCTACCTTCGCCGTGTCGGTCCGAGTATGGACGACGACCAATTCCGGTTCGAGACCCGATCGATCCACGCCGGGCAGGAACCCGACGCGGACACCGGCGCGCTGATGACGCCGATCCACGCCAACTCCACCTACGAGCAGGACGCCCCCGGCGAGCACCGCGGCTACGAATACTCCCGGACCGGCAACCCCACTCGGACGGACCTCGAGGAAAACCTCGCCTCACTCGAGAACGCCGACTACGGCCGGGCCTTCGCCAGCGGAATGGCCTCGATCAACACGGTGCTCAACCTGCTCGAGTCCGGCGACCACGTCGTGACGGGCAACGACGTCTACGGCGGCACCCACCGCATCTTTACCCAGGTGTACGAGGACTACGATATCGAGTTCTCGTTCGTCGACATGACCGACCTCGACGCGATCGAGGCGGCGTTCCAGGAGAACACGGAACTGCTGTGGCTCGAGACCCCGACCAACCCGCTCATGTCGATCGTCGACGTCGAGGGCGCTTCCGAGATCGCCCACGCCCACGACGCGCTGTGTGCGATCGACAACACGTTCGCGACGCCGTACCTCCAGCGGCCGCTGGAGCTGGGCGCCGATATCGTCTCGCACTCGCTGACGAAGTACCTCGGCGGCCACTCCGACGTCGTCGGGGGCGCTCTGCTGACGAACGACGAGGAACTGGACGAGCAGTTCGGCTTCTACCAGAACGCCGTGGGCGCCACACCCGGTCCCTTCGACTCCTTCCTCGTCCTCCGGGGGACGAAGACCCTCCCCGTCCGGATGGATCGCCACTGCGAGAACGCCCGCGCCATCGCGGAGTGGCTCGACGATCACCCGGACGTCGATCGGGTCTACTACCCCGGCCTCGAGTCCCATCCCGGCCACGAGATCGCCCGCGAGCAGATGGACGACTTCGGCGGCATGCTGAGCTTCGAACTCGACGCGAGCCTCGAGGAGACGAGCGAGGTCGTCTCGAACACCGAGGTCTTCACCCTCGCGGAGAGCCTGGGCGGCGTCGAGAGCCTGATCGAACAGCCCGCGCCGATGACCCACGCCGCCATCCCCCGCGAGGAGCGACTCGAGGCCGGGCTCACGGACGGGCTCGTCCGGGTCTCGGTGGGGATCGAGCACGCCGACGACCTGATCGCCGACCTCGAGACGGCGATCGAGTCGGCGCTGTCCTCGCAGTAGGGTGTAGGACACGTTCGTTGTCGCACGAAGTCGCTGTTAGTACAGGTGAAATACCCCTCACGCCAAGTTACCCCACTTTTTCTGCGGTGGCGCGCGCTGGTGAGCGGTTCGAGCAGCAGCGAGAACCGCTCACTGACGCTGCGCGAGGGACGAGCGAGCACAGCGAGTGAGTCGGCTGGGGAGGGCGTGGCGCTCCCCTGTGGTCGTGTGAGCAGGACCTGCTCCCGGAGCGAACACCCCGAAAGCCCCTGGTCCGCTCGAGGGCTGCGGCTCGCTGCGGGCCACCCTCGCTCCGCTCGGCCGGTGCTTACGTCGCCGCTCCTCGAGCGGACCTCCGTCTCGCTCCGCGAGACGTCTCGGCGGACGCAACGCTTTCCTATCGTCTCGCCGAACCGCGAGTTATGACAGACGAGGATCCCGGCGTCTCCCTCCTGCCGATCACCGTCGACTACGGCGGGCGCGAGCTGACGGTCATCCCGACGGCCGTCGAGACCGACCGCGGGCTGGTCCTGATCGACGTCGGTCCACCGGGGGCGGTCGACGGGCTCCGAACTCACCTCCGCGGGCTGGGGTTCGAACTCGAGGACGTCTGGCTCGTCCTCGTCACCCACCACGACGGCGACCACGTCGGCGGGCTCGCGGAGCTGCTCGAGCACACCGATGCGGTCGTCGCGACCCACCCCGAAGAGGCGCCGTACGTCCGCGGCGAGCGGGACCCGATCAAGGGCGACGGCGACGACTACCGCCCGGTCGGGGTCGACCTCGAGCTCGTCGGTGGCGCCCGCGTGCCCACCGTCGCCGGCCCGATGGAGCTCGTCGAGACCCCCGGACACGCGCCGGGCCACGTCTCCCTCTACTTCCCCGACCACGACCTGCTGCTGGCGGGCGACGCGCTCGTCGCGGACGGCGACGAACCGCTCTCCGGCCCGAAACCGGAATTCACGCCCGATATGGAACGGGCGACGGCGTCGGTCGGCCGGCTCGCCGACCTCGAGGTCGAACAGGTCGTCTGCTTCCACGGCGGTCACGCCGCGGCCGACGACGAGCGGATCGCGGAGATCCACGCCGCCCTTCGGGAGTGACGATCACTCCTGGACGACGTGACCCTCGAGGTAGTTTTCGATCCTGTCGTTGCTCGACTGCACTCGTTTACAGAAGGTGAGGACTCGGTCGCCGTCCTCCCGGCGATCGCTCTCGATCTCGAGGGTCAGCCCCTGATCGCGGAGGTGCTCGAGCAGGACCTCGACGGTCTCGTGGCTGGCGCGGACGGTGTGGTGCTCGCCGACCGAACCCCCGTTGTCGACTGTTTCGATGGCCTCGCGCATCGACAGCAGGATCGCCTCCCCGAGTTCGCGGGCGCGCTCGCGGGCGTCCTCGTCACCCTCGTCCACCTCGATCGTCCGGAACCCCTCTCGCAGCAGCCGCCGGAACATGAACGGCTGTCCGTAGTCGAACGGCAGCGAGAACGCGTACGCGAGGTCGCTCCGGGTCGAGGCCGACGTCGTGTACTTCAGCAGCGTCGTCGCGTCGGGCGAGCGTAACACGACGCCCTCCCGGCTCTCGGCCTCGAGTTCCTCGACGATCCCAAGAACGTCGCCCGCGGCCTCCTCGACGTCGTAGCTGCCGAACAGCCGGGTCTGGGGGACGTCGTACCGATCGTAGCGCTCGCGGCGCTCTCCGACGGGGAGGGGCTCGCCGGACTGTCGATCCCGCCAGTCGAACGCCCGGAACGCGAGCGAGTCGACGTCGGGGTAGTCGTGAGCGGTATAGGGGTTCTCCGGGCCGATTATCTCGCCACAGACCATCGCCTCGGGATGGTCGTCGAACAGCGCTTCGAGGTCGACCAGGCGCTCGAGGATCCGCGTAGTAAAGGGACAGACCATCCCGCTGCGGGTAAACGCCAGGCGCTCGCCCTCGAGGCGAACGACGCGGACGTTGTAGCCGTTGAGCTTCTCCTCGACGACGACTCGATCCTCGAACTGGGTCGGAATCCCGGTCTCGAGGACGAGGGTACGAGGAACCTTCGGGAACCCGCGGACGACCTCGCCGTCGATCAGGACGGTCCCCCGCTCGACCCCGCGGCGGTAGTCCGGGACGTGGCGGTACTCCCAACCCTCGTAGCTGCGGTCCTCGAGATGATCCTCGAGGCCCTCGAACGCGGAGTCGCCGATCCCGAGCTCCCTGTGGTACTCGGTGTCACCCATCACGAACGGCTACCACACCGAGGGGGATAACTGCCGGGGCGCTCGAGAGGTACGGCTGGCGTTCCGGGCGAGGGGCTCGAAGCGGAATTCTCATCGGCACGGGGCGACAACTCGCGGCCATGCGAATCGAACTCCGCGTCTGCCAGCACTGTCTCGAGGGCGACCACGGCAACGAACGGCGCACCGAGGTTATCAACGACATGGTCGCCTGCGCGGAGCGGATCCGCGAGCACAAGGACGTCATCGACCTCGAGGAGGTCGTCATCCGGAAGGTCACTGAGACGGACCCGGGAAAACCCGAGTCGCTACCGGTCGTCTCGGCGACGATCCAGGACGACCAGATCGTACTCAACGACCTTCAGCTCGTCACCGAGGGGCCCGACGGGAACATGCTCATCTACGTCGACCCTCAGGACATCATGACCGTCCTCGCGGGCAACGTCGACGAGATCAGCAAGGCCGTCCACGAGGACGTCACCGTCGACCTTTCCTCAACCAGCGCGGAGATGATCTCGGAGGCCGACCTCGGTGCGCGGGGTCCGAACGCCGACGAACCCTGATCCGGCTGCGAACCCAGCTATTTCTCCCTCGAGGACGTACCCCCGTTCATGTCCGTCGACGCGTTCAAGCAGCGGTTCGTCCTCGACACGTCACTGTTTCTCACCGAGGAGATCCGCCGCGACGGCGAGTCGCTCGAGGACGCAGTGCTCCGGCTGCTCGAGCTGATCGCGAACGCCCGCCTCAACCTCGGCATCTCCTGTTACGTCCCGCCGACGATCCACGACGAGCTGACGACGATGCTCGAGGCCCGCGACGTGAGCGAGGAGGTCTACTCGAAGCTCAACACCTGGGTGATCCGCAAACACCCAGACCGCTACGCCGTCTCGATTCCAGCAAACGTCGTCTACAGCTTCGTCGCCGAGATGAGCGGTCGGGTCGACCGCGGACTGCGGGTCTCCGAGAAGGCGGTTCGTCGCGCCGAGGACAGCGCCGACGAACTCCTCGAGGACCACGAGCACAAGACCGAGGTCGACGCGGTGATCTCCGAACTGCGCGAAAAGTACCGCAACGCGATGCGCACCGGCGTGCTCGATTCTCGCGAGGACTTCGACCTGCTGATCCTCGCCCGCGAACTCGAGGCCGGCGTCGTCACCGAGGACCGGGGGATCATCGACTGGACGGAGGACTTCGGGCTGCGGTACATCCGCGGGCGGGAGTTCCCGGCCCTGCTCGAGCAGTACCTCACGGCGGTCGATCCCGACTCGAAGCGGACGATCGATTGAGCGATCGGCCGTCGCGCTCGGTTGCGCTCACCCCGACCGGGACCGTTCCCGCACCAGCAACCAGCAGGCACAGCAGAAGCCGACGGCCACCGTGACCGCGAGAATGCCGAAGGCGATCCGGTAGCCGAACTCGGTGTAGGCGACGGTGCCCTCGACGGTCTCGCCGGTCTGGTAGGCGTCGAGCGCGATCCCCATCGCCGTCGGCAGGATCGTGCCGCCGACGAACCCCGCCGTGTTGACGGTCGCGGTCGCGATTCCGCTCGCGCTCGGGGGGTATCGTTCCTTGACGACCGACAGCGACAGCATCGCGGCGCCGAAGAGGAACCCGCAGGCCAGATAGGAGACGGCGACGACCGCCAGCGGCGGTCGACCGAAGACGGGGACGGCCGCGAGCGCGACCGCGAACAGCCCGATTCCGACGGTCATCGGCAGCAGCCGTTGCTCGATCCGATCCGAGAACCAGCCGATCGTCGTCGGGCCGAGCAACACGCCGACCGACGCGAGCAGGGTGAAGTAGGAGGCCGTCGTCACGTCGAGTTCGTAGACGACGACGATGTAGGGGACGCCCCACATCCCGACGAGGGTTAGCATCGCCCCGTTGCCGGCGAAAAAGACGATCGACAGCAGCCACTGGTCGAGATCCCGCGCGAGCGTCCGCAGATGGTCGCCCAGCTCCGCGAGCGTGATGTCGGGCTGTTCGGGGACGCCCTCGATCGGCTCGAGCCCCGCCGCGGCGGGAGACTGGCGGGCGAAGACGAAGACGGCGCCAGCCGCGACGATGCCGACGACCCCGAGCGAGAGGATCGTCGACCGCCAGCCGAACTGGCCGACGGTGACGGCCAGCGGTGTCGTCGCGAGGATCGCGCCGAGGCCGGCGATACTCCCCGTGAGTCCGGCCATCGTCGCGAACTCGTCCGGGCGGTACCAGTTGGCACAGAAACGAAGGATCGAGACGAAGATGACGCCGCTGCCGAGCCCGATGAGCGCCCGCGAGGCGAACGCCGCGAAGTAACTATCGCTCAGGGCGAAGCCGACCGCGCCCAGGCTCAGGACGACGCCGCCGACCGAGCCGACGTAGCGGGGGCCGAGCCGGTCGGCGAGGACACCCGTGGGAATCTGGATGGCCGCGTAGATGAGAAAGAACGAGGCGTGGAGGGTTCCCAGCTGGGCCGCGGTCGTCTCGAAGTCGACCGTCAGCTCCTCGGAGATGACGGCCGTCGAGAGCCGGTGGAGGTTGACCAGCAGGAAGACGGTCGCCAGCGCGGCCCACGCGAGCCACCGGCGTTTCGTCGGGTCCGACAGAACGTTCACGCCGGAGGGGTTTCTCGAGGGATGAAGTAAGCGTTCGGAGACCCGTCGATCTTGCCGATTCGCGAGCGCGGCCGCTCCCGGGTTTGCGGTCGAAAAACGACTCTCGCTCGAGCCCGATTAGATGCGGCCGACGTTCTCGACGCCGACGCTCTCGACGCCCTCGACGTCCGAGAAGTTCTCCTCGACGGCCTCCGTGCCGCCCGAGCCGTCGGGGACGATGACGGTCGGGTAGAGGGCGATGAGGCCGAACGCGACGTCCTCGCGCTCGACACCGTTGATCTTGGCGCCCTCGGGGAGGGCGCTCTCGAGGCGCTCCTGGAGCGCGTCCAGGTCGATCTCGGGGCTGTCCGGCATGACCTTGATTTTGGCAGCGACTTTTCCCATTGTTATGGTCCGGTGAATCCGCAGTCGGGACACTCGTAGAGGTTGCTCTGCTTGCGACATTTGGCACAGCGGAAGACGCGCGTGCCGCAGTCGGGACACTTGAACGCGGCGGCGTTCGTGCCCGCGATGTTGATTCCACAGGAGACACAGGAGCGTCTGTCCTGCCCGTCCGTCGTACTCATACCCCTCCCTTTTTGCCCGTCGTTTTTAACCCTTGCGAGGTCGAACTCGTCGGCGGAACCTCCGCACAGCGGGAGTGAATCGCCCGCTTCCGCCGAAAGTGGGCCCGTCGAACTCAACATTCAAATTCGTGTAGCTCCAACCCTCGTCGAATGCGCCTCGACGACTACATCGAGAGCTTAGAGCCCGACGAGGAGGCCGAGCGGCGGCGGCTCGCGAAGGAGAAATCCTACGCGATCACCGACCACCTCGAGGAGTTCGAGCGCAACTTCGAGCGGGCGCTGTCGGGCGATACGCTCGTGGGGTCGACCGCGCCCTCGATCTTCGTCGGGCGGTCGAACTACCCCGACATCCCGATCGGGGTGCTCTCGCCGGTCGGGGACGAGGCTGCGGCCGAGGAGTACGTCACCGACGGCGAGTGGTACCGACAGGGGTACGGCATCGACGACGTGCTCCAGCGCCGGACCGGCCTGCTGAACTCCAACAAGCGCGCGACCGTCGACTCCCCGAGCATCGCCAGTCGGCTGGCGCCGACCGTCCACGACAGCTGGGACGGGTTCGTCGGCGTGCAACGCGAGGTCGCCATCGCGGATCGGCCCGTCGACCTCGAGATCGGTCTCGACGACAAACCGGATCTCGGCCTCGAGCCGGGAACGGACGTCGCGACCCCGCGGGGTCCCCGAGCGAACGCTCGAAACGCCGAACTGCGGGAGAACCCCCACGTTCCGCGCCCGATCAAGAAGACCCTCGAGGACGACGACTGGCAGGCCCAGGGCGCGATGACCTACCTCTACCGGCGTGGGTTCGACGTCTACGAGATCAACTCGATCCTCTCGGCGGGCGCCCTCGGCGAGCGCGACCAGCGCCGGCTCGTCCCGACCCGGTGGTCGATCACGGCCGTCGACGACACGGTCGGACAGTTCCTGCGCGGTCGCATCCGGAACGAGCCGAGCGTCGACGAGGTGCAGGTCCGGGTCAACGAGTACATGGGGAACCGATACTGGATCGTCCTCGCTCCCGGAAGCTGGGAGTTCGAACTCGTCGAGATGAAGGCCCCGGGCAGCATCTGGAACCCCAACCCCGACGACGAGGTCTGGCTCCAGAGCGCCAGCGAGGGGTACGAGGGGCGGACGAGCTACGTCGAGGAGACCGCGGGCGCCTACTACGCCGCCCGGCTGGGCGTCCTCGAGTATCTCGAGTCGATCGGTCGCCAGGCGAAGTGTCTCGTCCTCCGGGAGGTCAGCGACGACTACTGGGCACCGGTCGGCGTCTGGCAGGTCCGGGAGAGCGTCCGCAACGCCTTCGACGGCGTTCCGGGGGAGGCCAGTGACCTGGCCCTCGAGGATCGGGAAGCCCTCGCCGGCGAGTACGGCGAGGCCGAGACGTTCCACGATGCGATCGCCGGCCTCGCCCCGCAGCTACCGATCTCCGCGGCTCGGCTCCGACGCAAGTCCGAACTCGCCGCGGGACTCCAGTCGAACCTGAGCGCCTTCTCGAGCACCGACGGCTGATCGGTGCGCCCGGCCCCCGACCGGATTCCGGAACCGTCCCTTCTAAACCGACACCGGACGTGGAGGAACTATGTGGCTCTCGCTGCTCGGTCTCGAGCTCCTCCCGATCCTGGCGGTTCTCGCTCTTCTCGTCGGGGTCCCCGCCTTCGTCGTCGTCGTCCTCGCGGTCGTCTCGGGGTACATCCGACACGACGCGGAGCGACGGCTGGCTGCCCTCGAGGACGGCGACACCGACGACTCCGGCGACGAGTCGGACGGCCGGGAGTGACGGCTGCCGGAACTCCGATCGCTCGCTCGTTTTCCGCGTGGTACCACCCCCTCGAGTCGCGCGTTGAGACTGTGTGATCCGATAGCTGATCGCATGCTTTACAGTAATGCTTCGGTCTGCTTTTATTCCCGGAGAGCATAACGCGGCCGATGCCACGCGACTTCACACCGACGACGATCGACGACCTCGATCCGGATCGACGGCCCTCCGCTCGACTCGCCCTCGTACCGGTGTTCGCGGTCGTCGCCTTCCTCGGAATCGGGTCGGCGCTGCTGGGACTGGATCCCCACGCGCCGCTGCTGTGGAGCATCGTCTTCGTCGGCGCCTTCGGCTACTACCTCGGTTACTCCTGGGACGACCTCTACGACGGGATCGCCAACGGACTCCTGATGGGACTGCAGGCGATCCTGATCATCTTCACGATCTACGCGCTGATCGCGACCTGGGTCGACGCCGGGACGATTCCGGCGATGATGTACTACGGCCTCGAGTTGCTGACGCCGACGGTGTTTCTCCCCGTTGCGGCCGCCCTCGCGGCCGTCGTCGCGTTCGCCATCGGCTCCTCCTGGACCACCGTCGGCACCCTCGGCGTCGCGTTCGTCGGGATCGGCTCCGGACTCGGGGTCCCCGCCCCGATGACCGTCGGCGCGGTCATCTCGGGCGCCTACGCGGGCGACAAGCAGTCGCCGCTGTCGGATACGACCAACCTCGCGGCCGGCGTGACCAACACGCCGCTGTACGACCACATCTACCGCATGCGGACCGGAACCGCGATCGCGTTCGGGATCGCCGTCCTCGCGTTCGCCGGCCTGGGCCTCCGCGCTGGCGGCGCGGTTCCCGAAGGCCAGATCGTCGAGATCCAGACCGCCCTCGTCGACACCTACGCGATCTCGCCGCTGGTCTTCCTTCCGCTGATCGTGACCTTCGGGCTCGCGCTGTACGGCTTCCCGGCGCTGCCGACTCTCGTCGTCGGCACGGTCGCCGGCGTCGTCACGTCGATCCTCGTCCAGGGTGCCGGGTTCGTTCCCGCCTGGGAGGTCTTCATGGGCGGGACCGCTCCGGAAACCGGCTCGGAACTCGTCGACGGCCTGCTCGAGACCGGCGGCCTCACTGGCTCAGCCTGGACGATCACGGTCGTCGTCGCTGCGCTCGCGCTGGGCGGCTTGCTCGAGAAGACCGGCGTCCTGGCGGTGCTGGCCCACCGACTCTCGCAGGGCGTCACGAGTTCCGGCAGCCTGATCGCCGGAACCGGCCTCTCCGCGATCCTGATCAACGGGCTCACCGCCCAGCAGTACATGAGCATCGTCCTGCCCGGCGTGACCCTCCGCAATCTCTACGAGGAGTTCGACCTCGACAGCGACGAACTCTCGCGGGCGATCGAGGCCGCCGGGACGCCGACCGGCGCCCTGATCCCGTGGCACGCCGGCGGCGTCTTCATGGCCGGTGCGACCGGCGTTCCGACCCTCGAGTACGCGCCGTACTACCTGTTCGGGCTGCTGTCGCCGCTCGTCCTGTTCGCGATGGCGACGACTGGCCTGGGGATTCCCACGACGGGGCGCTCGGAGTCAGCCCAGCCCGCCGACTGACCGTCGCACGGACTACTGTATACGTCGGTTCCGACGCAGCCACGACCGTCCTGCGGTTGCGCCGGGAATCGGTGCCGCAACCGTATCATACGGTTTACTGTACGTCATTTCCGGCGCAACCGCGACCCGGGCGGCGGTTGCGCCGGTAAATCGTTACAGGAATCCGTATCAGTCGTCTGCGGTGCCAGGATCGGTGGCTGGAACGTCACGTGGCGCCGACTCGAGGCGAACGTCGTCGGCCGTGAGCGCGGTCTCGTTGAAGACGTTCAGCCCGGCTTTGAAGACGGCGAGCAGGACGGGTCCGAGGAACAGTCCCATGATTCCGAGCAGGTAGATGCCGCCGACGACGCCGATCAGGACGACGGCGGGGTGGAGTCCGGTGCGGCGGTCGACGAAGATCGCTCGCAGGTAGTTGTCGACGACCGACAGCACGGCGAGTCCGTACAGCAACAACGCGACTGCGGGGAGGGGACCCGCCGTCATCATGAGGTAGGCGACGGCGGGACCCCAGACGAGCCAGACGCCGATCGCCGGGAGGAAGGAGACGACGATCATGACGATGGTCCAGAAGGCGACGTTCGGGACCCCGAGCAGGTAGAGGCCGAGCCCGCCGAGCAGCCCCTCGACGACGGCGACGAAGACGTGGCTCTTGATCACCGCCCAGGTGACGACGTCGACCTCCGCGAACAGTTCGTCGCGCACCTCGTCCTCGAGCGGGGCCACGTTCCCCAGCCAGCCGACGAACGTCCGGCCGTCCGCGAGCAGGTAGTACAGCAGGAACACGAGCACCAGCAGTCCGAGCCCGAGGCGAACGCTCGCGTCGAGCAGTCCGACCAGCTCCCCCAGCGCGACGTCGACGACGCTGTCGAACGCGCCGTTTACCTCGGCGAGGAGCTGCGCCCGGGTCGCCGCGACCAGTTCGGGATCGATCCCGAGTCCGACCGCCCACTCGCTGGCCGTCTCGATAGCCGCGGTCTCGTCGAACCGATTCAGGAAGGAAAACACCGTCTGGACGGTGACGATCGACAGATAGAGGATCGGGATGACGGCGGCGACGATGGCGACGCCGGTGAGGGCGAGCGCCGACGGTCGCGAACCGATCCGTCGCTCGAGACGCTCGTGGGCGGGGTAGAGCACGAACGCGAGCAGCCCGGCTGCCAGTACGTACTGCAACAGCGGCGCGAGGATGAGCGTCGTGACCGCCGCGAGGGCGAGAAGCAGGAGGGCGAAGAACGTGGTTCTGACGTCCATACCCTACACACACCACGAATGTATGTAAATCTTGACTTTTAAGAAAAACAATGTAATGTCCGACGGTCGTCGGACGCCGTCTGCGGTCTCGAGGCGGCTCAGTCCGTCGTCTCGGCGTCGACGGAGTCGAACTTCTCGAAGGCCTCCTCGGTGAGATCGCCCGTCGTGTCGACGATGTCGGCCCACTCCTCGTTGTCGGGGGCGATGTCGAGCAGGCGCGCGATCTTCATGATCGAGAGGTGGTACACTCGCTGGCGGCCCGGTTCCTCCTCCCAGACGATCATGTTACACGGGAAGAGGCCGCCCATCCGCATCGTCTGGTCGAGCGCCCGGTCGGCGATCTTGGGATTGCAGGCACCCAGCACGTAGTAGGGATCGCGGTCGGCGTCGACCTTCTCGTTCAGGAGTTCGGAGGGAGAGAACTCGACGGGGATGCCGAAGCCGACCTCCTCGCAGACCTCGCGGACGTGTTCGATCGCCTCCTCGTGGTCCATCTCGAGGACGGCCTGTTTCTCGCCGACGTCGTCGGGATCGATCTCGGACGGGTCGATTGGCAGACTCATACGCGGACAGTTGGACGGGAGTCACTAAAGCCCCACCGCCGCGGCTGCCGTGTCTCCCTCAGATCGGGACCGGCAGCCACTCGAGGTACTGTAGAAACCGCGTCGGATCGAACAGCGGATCGTGCAGAACCAGCCAGTCGAGCAGGACGAGTCCGGCGCCGTGGGCGATCACCGACGGGAGGATGGAGTTCGACTTGTAGTCGACGGCCCCGAAGAGGACGTCCGTCGGCCCCGAGAGCAGGAACTCCAGTGGCGGTTTCGACATGTGGTGGATCATGTAGACGACGGGGCTGATCAGGACGGCCTTGAACCCGATCTCCCGGACGCCGACGCAGAGCAGTCCCCGGTAGTAGGTCTCGGCGGCCAGCGCCAGCGCGAACAGCTGGATCGCGTGAGGGATGAACTCGCCGGGTGCGGCCGAGGTCTCCCACATCGGGTAGAACGCCCGGATGGTCGGGAGCGTCGATCCCACGAGATAGAACGGGAGGACGAAAAGCGAGAGCAAGACGGCGTTGCGAACGGCGGTCCGGTTGACGGTCCAGCCGATGTGGTTGCCGTGGGTGATTCCGAGGGCGAGCGGGCCCCCGATCAGCAGGAGGCCGTCGACGACGACGCGGCGCTCGAGCTCGCCGGGAACCAGCTGCATCCACAGCAGGGTGAGGATTGCCCCGGTCAGCAGCGACTTCTGGAACCAGCTGAGCCCGTCGAGCCGGTCCGGAAGCCAGTCGACCCCGCCCCGTTCGCCCTCGGCCGACACGGGTGTGGTTACTCCTCGGCGGTCGGGACCGGACCGGTGCCGATGACCGCCCGGACGTGACGTTCGAACTCCTGGTGGCGCTGGAAGTAGGTCTCCTCGACCTCCTCGAGTATCGTCGAGAGCTCCCGCGGACCGTCGGGCGTTCGGATGACGCTGTCGCCCTCGAGGCGGTCGATCTCGCTCTTTTCTCTGGGCCAGAAGAGCCGCGAACTGATGCGGGCCAGCGGCGCTCCCTCGACGGGCGTTCGGTCGCCGAGTTCGACGGCGGGCTCGTCTTCTTCCTCGTCGTCGCTCATGACCGGGAGTTTTCGAGCCCGGCGATTCAACCTTTCGCTTCCGCGGGTCGCAACCACCCTAGTATCTGACTTATGTCTGACGTTATTGTTTTGTAGATGAAGTTCAAATATACATTCATGAACAGCTTGACGGAAGTGTATCGGGGCGACGCGCGGGCGGGGCCGGGTCGCCGCCGGCGGTACGCGGGGACGGCCCTCGTCGCCGTCGGCGCCGCCCTCGCCGTCCTCGGGGTCGTCGTCGCGGCGACCGAACTCCTCGACGGGATCGTCGCCGCGCTCACCGACTGGGAGATGGCGATCCAGTACGCGACCGTCCGGATCGCGGGCGCCCTCGCCGGGATCGGCGTTCCGGTCGCCCTCGTCGGCCTCTTTCTCGTCCTGCCGGCGAGCCGTCGCGTCCGGGCGACCGGTGGGGTCGGCGCCGGGCTCTGCCTGCTCGGCGTCGCGCTGTTCTGGCTCGCCTACCCCTACCACTGGCGCGGATTCGGCGCGGACCTGACCCTCGAGGTCGCCGTCGTCTACCTGCTCGGACTGTTCGCCGCGGTGTGGTGTCTGTTCGTCGGCGTGGTCACCTTCAAGACCCGCAACGACCCCGGCGGGGCCCTCGAGCTGAACGTCACCCGCCACAACCGAACGATCGTAAAGCGGCCCGACGACGATGCCGCGGGCGGACTCGGCGGGATCGGCGTTCTCGGCGCCGAACCCGACGGGGAGATCGAGCCCCGGACCGATGCACGTCGGGACGGCGGTCCGGCCGAGACCGCCTCGGCGGCGGCCGCTACCGAGGGAACCGACGCCGAACTGATCGATAGCGGGGACGACCGATCCCGGTCGCCGACGGACCGCTACTGCGGGAACTGCGGCGACTTCGAGTACGCCCGCGAACGGTCGACGGGGGAGATGGTCCCCTACTGCACCCGCCACGAGGGGGCGATGACGGGAATGGACGCCTGCGAGGAGTGGACGCCGAACCGCCGGTAATTCTCACAGCCAGATGCCGAGTTCCGCGACGTCGAACCCGCGACGGGGCAGTTCGTAGAGCAGGAGGACGGCGACCGCGAGCTCGAGCCCCGTCACGAACAGCGTTACCAGATCGGTTCGTCCGCTGCTGACCGGGACCCCGGTCGGCAGGTCGAACTCCCGGCTCGAGAGCGGGTAAAACAGCGCGATACCGCGCCTGCTTCCCGTGACGTCGAGGACGTAGTGGGTCAGGACGCCGATCCAGACGTACTCGAGGTTCCCGAAGACGAACGGGAAGGCGACGAACAGCGCCAGCACGGGGAGGTTGTGCAGCGTCTTGCGGTGGCGGCCGAAGGCGGTGTCGACGTCCGGAAAGAGCGCGCCCAGCGTCACCGGGACCGTGATCGCGACGACCGACTCGAGGGTCCCCAGATCCCCCGCCGGCTCGAGCAGGATTCCGAGCCCGACGCTCAGCAGGACGGCGTTGAGAACGTGTCCCCGTTTGTTCATTAGGGGGACGTCGCGGGGGGACCCTCGAATAGTTTTCTCTCGCGGACGGTCAGCGTCGGCGACGGGTCGCTACTCCCGACCCTCCGAAACGGCGGCGAGCAGGTCCTCGAGCGCCCGGTCGACGGTCTTTGCCCGCACCTCCGCGCGGTCGCCGTCGAACTCGTACCGGGAGACCGTCGCGAACGAGGACTGGGTTCCCCAGGGTCCGGCGTAGGAGACGCCGATGTAGACCGTGCCGACCGGATCGTCCTCGGTACCGCCGGTGGGGCCGGCGACACCGGTGGTCGCGACCCCCCAGGTCGTATCGGCCACGTCGCGGATTCCCTGGGCCATCTCGCGGGCGACCGGCTCCGAGACGGCGCCGTGCTCGTCCAAGGCCTCGCGGCTGACCCCGAGGTGGCGGCGCTTGGCGTCGTAGGCATAAGTCGTCAGCCCCGAGTCGAAGTAGTCGCTGGCCCCCGGAACCGCGGTGATCGCCGCGCCGATCAGCCCGCCCGTACAGGACTCGGCGACGGCGAGGCTGTCGCCGGCGTCCCGCATCGCGTCGGCGACGTCCATCGGCAGCTCGCGGTCGATGTCGTCGTTCATACTCGACTCGAGGCGTCCGGCGGGTTTCAAATCCCGGGTTGCGTCGGCGCGGGTCCCCTCGAGGTCGGCTCGAGCGCGCGACGAAAGAACGACGATGTGCGAGCACCCAGTGGGCCGCATGGAGTACGAGACGCCGCTGTTCTTTCGCGTGATGCAGTACGCCGACCGGGCCGACCGGGACGTCATCGACATGGTCAGCGGGAACCCCGACTGGGAGCCCCCGGGGGCGCTGCGCGAGGGACTGCGCGACTACGCCGACCTCGAGCCCGACCAGTTTCAGTATCCGCCCAGCGAGGGGTTACGAGAGCTGCGCGAGGAGATCGCCGCCCGACGGAACGTCGACGCAGAGCAGGTCGTCGTCACCAACGGCGCGGGCGAGGCGAACTACCTCGCGATGGCGCGGGCCCTCGAGCGCGACCGCGGCGACGAGGTCGTGCTGACCGATCCCGTCTACCCCTACTACCCCGGAAAGACGACGATGCTCGGCGGCCGTCAGCGGTTCGTCGCCGCCGCCGAGGACGGCCAGCTCGATCCGGCCGACGTCCGCGAAGCCGCCAGCGGGGAAACGGCCGCGATCGTCGTCAACTCGCCGAACAACCCGACGGGGGCGGTTTACCCCGAGGAGACGATTCGGGAACTCGTCGGAATCGCCGAGGAGTACGACGCCCTGTTGATCAGCGACGAGGTGTACGACCACTTCGACCTCTCGGGGCGATTTGCGAGCGCGCTCGAGATCGACTCCGATCACCGGATCGTCACCAACGCCTTCTCGAAGTCGATGGCGATCACCGGGTTCCGGGTGGGGTACGCGATCTTTCCGCCCCACCTCGTCGAGAACGCCAAGAGCCGCCACATGCTGGTCAACGTCGCCGGCAGCCGCCCCTCGCAGTACGCGGTGCTGCGGGCGCTCCGGGAGACCGAACCCGAGTACTACGAGGAGAGTCGTGAACTGCTCGCCGAGCGCGTCGAAACCTTTACCGACGCGCTCGAGGCCGCGGGCGCCGAGTACACCACGCCCCAGGGGTCGTTCTACGTGATGGCTCGCTTCGACGACTATCCGGGAACCCTCGAGAACGTCGAGCGACTGATCGACGAGGCCGGCGTCGCGGGGATGCCCGGCGAGGCGTTCGGCGACTCTCGATCCGAGTGGCTCCGCTTCGCCCTCGTCACGCCCCGCGTCTCGGAAGCCGCGGATCGGCTGGCGGCGTACTTCGAGTAGCCACCTGACCTAACTTATCCACCTATTGGAGAATAGCTACGGTAGTCACATCTCGAGGCTGCCGCTCCGAGGGCTCGAGTACCGCGGAGAAAACTCGGTCGTCTACCGCAGGACGCCGCTCCAGGAGCAGTCCGCACACGCGAACAGCCCCGCGCCGTTGACGGTCTCGGCGCCGCAGTCGGGACAGGTCGTCGAACCGGCGGCGCCGACCGCGCCGGTCGGGTCGTCGGGTCGGAGCACGCCGCGGGCGTTCGCTCGCGGGAGGGGCAGGCCCGGCTCGTCACCGTCGTAGGGAAACGGGACGTCGTTCGTGGTCGATTCGTCGGATCGTGGTTCGGCGAGTTGGGCGTTCATGATCGGGACGTTCGAAGCGCCACCACCAGCTTCGGACACGTGTCTCGACGCTGTCATCGGCATTAAATCCTGCTACTAATATGAATATACAGATAAGGATACTCTCAACACCTTATATCTAGAGCCGTATGTTAGTATATTCCACGGGTGGTCGACCCACGTCGCTCCCCGCTCGAGACCGACGGGTACTCGTGTGCGGGCCGGAAACCGGACCGCATGAGCGGAATCGACGTCGAACCGGTCGACGAGGCGGGCGAGGACGATGCGGGGGGTACCGACGACGGGGACCACACGATCGAGGTGACGCCGACGGAGTCGGTCGGCGAGCGGGAGACGGTCTCCGTTCGTCCGTCCGACGAGGACATCGAGGGACCGGACTACGTCCTCTACGGCGGGAAGGGCGGGGTCGGCAAGACGACGATGGCGGCCGCGACAGCGCTCGACAGCGCCCGCGGGGGCGTCTCGACGCTCGTGGTCTCGACCGATCCGGCCCACTCGCTGTCGGACACCTACGAGACCGACATCCCATCGGAGCCGGCCCGGATCCGCGAGGATATCCCGCTGTACGCCGCCGAGATCGATCCCGAGGCCGCGGTCGAGGACGCCGGCTTCGCCGCCCAGGCGCAGGCACAGGGGGAGGGCGGCATGTTCGGCGGTCTCGAGGGGATGTTCGGCGAGGACTCCCCGATGGAGTCGCTGCTGGGCGGACCGATGCCGGGTTCCGACGAGGCTGCGGCGATGCAGCTCCTGCTCGAGTACCTGGACGACGAGCGCTTCGACCGCGTCGTCGTCGACACGGCCCCGACGGGCCACACCCTCCGGCTGCTCCAGCTCCCCGAACTCATGGACACGATGATGGGTCGGATCATGACGTTCCGCCAGCGGATCGGCGGGATGCTCGACGGGATGAAGGGGATGTTCGGCGGCGAGGAGATGCCCCAGGAGGAGCCCGACCTCGAGAACTTAGAGGAACTCCGCGAGCGCATCGAGCGACTCCGGGCCGCCCTGCGAGATCCCGCTCGAACGGACTTCCGGATCGTGCTCGTGCCCGAGGAGATGAGCGTCCTCGAGTCCAAACGGCTGCGCGAACAGCTCGACGAGTTCGGGATTCCGGTCGGTACCGTCGTCGTCAACCGCGTCATGGAGCCCCTATCGGACGTCACCGACGACGTCGAGGGCGACTTTCTGCAGCCCGACCTCGAGCGCTGCGAGTTCTGCCAGCGCCGCTGGGACGTCCAGCAGTCGGCGCTGGCGGAGGCCCAGGAGCTGTTCCGGGGGACCGACGTCCGGCGGGTGCCGCTGTTCGCCGACGAGGTGCAAGGCGAGGGGATGCTCGAGGTCGTCGCGGCCTGCCTGCGGTAGCTACTGTTCTTCTTCGGCCGCGGGAACGGTCGTCACCGGCCGATCGCTGTCGAGAATGACTCCCTGAGCGACGCTGCCGAACAGCACCTTCCCGACGGGCGAGCGCTTCTGGATCCCGATGACGATTGCGTCGCTGTCGCGCTCGCCCGCGGCCGCGAGGATCGTCTCGGCGGGCTCGCCGACCGACTCGTGAACTTCGTAGCCGACGCCGCCCTCCTCGAGCAGCGCGACGACGGTTTCGGCGGCGTCGGGCAGACTCCGGTTTCGGAGGTTCTCGTTCATCTGCTCGGCGTACTCCTCGGAGAACCCGCCCGCGGCCCACTCGGCGTCGGGGCCCGACACTCCCTCGTGGACGTGGAGGACGTCGACCGTGAGCTCGTCGCCGGCGCGGGGTAACTCGAGGACGGCCTCGGCCTGTGCGCGAGCGCGGGCCTCGCTGTCGTCGATCGGCAGCAGAACGCGGTACATGATCGGGGGTTCGCCCGCCGAGCCCATAGTGGTTCGTTCTTCGACTCGGATTATACGGACTCCCGTCCGTCAGTTCCCGGAGCGACCGCGAACCGTCCTGCGGTCGCTCCGGGAACTCGGTACGGCAGCCCGTATCAATCGTCCATCGCGGGGTCGTCGACGGGCGGATCGCTCCGGACCGCGACGACCAGCAGCCCCGCGGCGACGACGCAACCGGCCCCCAGCAGCCACCACGAGGCCCGGTAGCCGACGACGTCGGCGAGGTAGCCGAACGCGGGCGGGGCGACGATCGAGCCGGCGACCAGCGCGAGCTGTCCGCCCGCGGTCGCTCCGCCCATCTCCTCGCTGCCGACCAGCGTCGACATACAGGAGTAGTAGACGCCCGTGTTCCCGAGGACGAAAAAGCCCAGCGCCGCGAAGGCGACGGCGGCCCCGATCGGGCTCGAGGTCGCGGCGACGACCCCGAACAGGACGGCGCTGGCGAGCGCCTGGGCGATCAGGATCGACCCGATCCGCCGCTGGGGATCGCCCGGCAAGGCGTCGCTCAGCCAGCCCGTCGCGAGCCGGCCCGCGCTACCGAACAGCTGGACCGTCGCGAGGACGACCCCGCCGAAGGCGACCGAGGCGCCGACCTCCTCCTGGACGAACAGGACGGTGTAGCCGGTCGTCGTGAACAGCGCCGCGCCGAGGAAAAACCCCGCCGCGACCAGCCAGCGGTACGGTCGGTTCCTCGAGAGCGACCGAAAGTCGGGGTACTCGGCGGTGCCGCCGCCGCCGGAGCCGTCGTACAGCACCGCGAAGAGGGCGGCAACGGCCAGCCCGAAGCCGGCGGCGACGAGGAAGCCGGCCTGCCAGAACAGCACGCCGGCGAGCCCGGTCACGAGCAGGGCGCTGATCCCGCTGCCGGCGGTGACCCCGACCTGCTTGATCCCGACCGCGAGGTTCTGTCGGCCCGCGGCGACGTTGTCGTAGACGGCCTTGTTCGTCCCCGGGATCGCGCTGGCGTACGTCGAACCTAGGAAGAAGGCGGCGACGAGCAACAGGGCGACCGACGGCGCGCCCGCGACGAACGTCGCGCCCGCGGCGAGCCCGACGAGGCCGAGCACGAGCGAGCGGTACTCGCCGAAGCGATCGATCAGCGCGCCGACCGGAAGCAAGAAGATCGCGTAGCCAAGCGTCAGGGCGGTGACGACGAACCCGACCTGGAATCGGGAGAGGCCGAACTCCGCGCGGAAGAACGGCGTCGCCGCGAAGACGGTGTAGTAACAGATGCTCGCGGCGACCTGCCAGAGCGCGATCAGCGAGACCGTCCGCCAGGAGGACCGATCCATCGACCGCGCCTTTCCGACGGGAGCGCTTTACCGTGACGGAACCGGCGGCGGGCGCGGGGTTCTCGATTCGTTACTCCTTGCCCTCCCACTCGCCGCCGACCCGATCGACGCCCATCATCGCCTCGCCCTCGTGTTCGGTGAACACGACCTTCATGTTCGGATCGGGGATCTCGAGGGCGTCGCCGGCGTAGGCCATCGTCTCGAGCGCGAACGCCCGCTTGCGCTCGAACGGACGCCCGCGGCGGATCTCGGCGTCGAGAAAGAGCAGCGGGCCCTCGACTTCGCGGCCGAGGTGCATCGCCGAGGGTTCGTGCTCGCGGATCGTCACCGCGACGTGGCCTGCGGTCGTCTCCATCTCCTCGGTGTAGATCGCCGTCACCCGCTCTGCGAACGCCGACCGTTCGTCGGCCGACAGCGATCGGGTCGTATCGAACTGTAACAGGGGCACGCCCCGAGTTCCGCCGCCTCGGAAATGTAGGTTTCGGCGCGCGCCGACCGACCCGCGAACGGTCGTCCGTCCACGTTCGACCGGAATTGTGCGGTGGTAACACCCCGACGACCGAATCTCGGCGTTTTTTAATCCCGCATTGGAAACGCTCGGGCAGATGGTCTCGAACTCCTTCGACAGGTGTCAGCTCGCTATACAGCGGCTCTGGACGTACCTGTGGTTTCTCAACGAACAGACGAAGGCGTACCTCCGACTCGACGGACGGGCGATCGCCGCGGATCTGGACGGGCTCTCGGCGGCGGAACGACGCGTCGCCGAGGAGGCGTTTACCGACGGCGGCCGCGACCCGAACGACGATCCCGGGGACGGCGAGCTCGGCGGCGGAGACGACGGTGACGGCTCCGGCGACGACGATCGGTCGCCGTTCGACGTCGGCGGCACCTACGAACTGCGACAGAAGATCGGGTTCGTTCTCGGCCCGCTGCTCTTCGCGGCCATCTTCCTGTCGCCGACGCCGGAGGGACTGACCCCGGAGGGACAGGCGGTCGCCGCCGTCACCGCGTGGGTCGCCGTCTGGTGGATGTCCGAAGCGATCCCGATCCCGGCGACGTCGCTGCTCCCGATCGTCCTCTTCCCGCTGACGGGCGCGTTGCCGGTCGCGGACACGACACCCTCCTACGCCAGCCCGCTGATCTTCCTCTTCATGGGTGGCTTTTTCCTCGCGATGGCGATGCAGCGCTGGGGGCTGCACCGACGGATCGCCCTGCGGACGATCAAGGCCGTCGGCACCGAACCCTCGCGGCTCATCCTCGGGTTCATGCTCGCGACGGCGTTCCTCTCGATGTGGGTCTCCAACAGCGCGACGGTGATGATGATGGTGCCGATCGCGCTGGCGGTCATCTACCAGACCGCGGATCTCGTCGACGAGACGGGCCTCGACATCGACACCAGCGAAGGGAACTTCTCCTTCGGCGTCGCGCTGATGCTGTGTATCGCCTACGGCGCCTCGGTCGGCGGCGTCGCGACGCTGATCGGCACCCCGCCGAACATCCTCTTTGCGGGCCAGGCCGGCGAGCTGTTCGGGACGACGATCGGCTTCGCCGAGTGGATGCTCTACGGCGTCCCCATCTCGATCGTCGGACTCGCGACGGTTTACGTCTACGTGACCCGGCTCGCGATGTCGCCGCAGTTCGACGAGCTGCCGATCGGCGCCGAGACGATCGATCGCGAACTCGAGCGACTCGGCGCGATGAGCAGCCAGGAACGGATGGTTCTCGTCGTCTTCGTCGGGATGGCGCTGTCCTGGATCGGCGCCAGCCTGCTCGAGCCGACCCTCGGGATCGTGCCGCCGGAGGACGCCGACACGATCGTCGCGATCGGCGGCGCGCTCGTCCTCTTTACCCTGCCGACGAAGACCGAGGACGGCGACCACACGTTCCTGCTCGACTGGACCAACGGCGTCGACATCCCCTGGGGGGTCATCCTCCTGTTCGGCGGCGGGCTCGCCATCGCCTCCGGCTTCGGCGACACCGGGCTCGCGGCCTGGACCGGCGAACAGCTCGCGGCCCTCGAGGGCGTCTCGATGGTCCTCATCCTGCTTGCGGTCGTCTCGATGACGATCTTCCTGACCGAGGTCACCTCGAACACGGCGACGACGGCGATGCTCATGCCGATTCTCGCGGGCGTCGCAGTCGGGATCGGCGTCCACCCCTACGGGCTGATGATCGCCGGCGCGACCGCCGCGTCGTTCGCGTTCATGCTCCCGGTCGCGACGCCGCCGAACGCCATCGTCTTCGGCAGCGGCTATATCTCCCTGCCCCAGATGGCCCGGGTCGGCGTCGGGCTCAACGTCATCGGCATCGTCCTGATCACAATCGTCGCGCTTCTGTGGCTCCCGATGGCCTGGGGGATCGACATCGGGACGCTGCCGACCGACTTCGCCGAAGCGTTCGACGGCTGAGGTCAGCTAGTTTTCACCCGAGCCGTACCGATCGACTGACGGCGTGCTCGAGCGCTCGATATCCAGATCGAGCGAGCCGTTCGAAGCTGTTCTCACCGACTGGGAACCGGAGCGCCATTCATCTCTCGATCGGCCAATATGGAGGTATACCGATGCCGACGGACGAATCGC
This sequence comes from Natronococcus sp., assembly GCF_047921035.1. NCBI lineage: Archaea > Methanobacteriati > Methanobacteriota > Halobacteria > Halobacteriales > Natrialbaceae > Natronococcus > Natronococcus sp. Next base: position 30,675 of record NZ_JBLRWX010000001.1, on the reverse strand, counting down.
CTTCCGGCCGGTGTGAGCGCGAGATCCTCGAGCAACTGACCGACGACGGCCCGATGACGGTTTCCCAGCTGGCCGATCGCCTCGCCGCGCACCCGGTAACGATCGAGCGTCGGTGTCGCGAGCTTCAGCGAACGGGACGCGTCCGTCGGTGTCCGGGCGGGGCGTTCGCCGTTGACGACTCCGGGGACGCAACTCGAGCGATCGGCGACTGACTATCGCTGCTCGCGCTCGAGAACGCGGTCGGCTCGCTCGTCCCCGGCGTCGGCCGCCGAATCCGATCCCCGCAGTCGACGCAACGCTCGAGGCAGCCCTCCTCGGGCCGAACGACCCGCCGATCGACGGACCGGACCCGCCCGAACCGGGAGAGTCTGTGGCGTCGGTCGAGGCGGCGCCGAAAACGGGGATTGACGAAGAGTCCCAGCGCGACGGTCACGAGCCCCGCCAGGAGCAAGAAGAGCGCGAACAGGCCGGCGCCGACGACGGCGTCGACCCGGGCCGTGCCGGCCGCGACGCTGTAGCCGAACGTGAGCGCGGCGCCGGTCATCAGCAGGCCGAATCCGACGGTCAGCCAGCCGGCGATTCCGTACAGCAGCGCGGAGATCCTGTCGGCGAGTTCGACCACGCCGACGGGAGAATTCGACATCGATGTGGGAATCGTCTCCGCGGCGAAGTATAAGTATTCTGTAACGACCGGTTACGGCGTCAGACGAGCTTCCGAACGACGCCGTAGAGGGCGTCCTGGAGCCGGTCTGGGAGGAACCGCGCGTAGACGCCGAACTGCCCGATCGGGCCGACGGGGTAGCGGGCCGGCGGCTCCGAGCGGATCGCCGACTCGACGATCGCCGTCGCGACCTCCGCGGGCGTGGAGGCGAAGGGGCCGCCCTGTCCGCCGCCGATCAGCTGGGCCTCGTCGTAGATCTCGTACAGCGACTCGTAGGCCGGCGTGCGCCGTTCGTCGGGGAGCTCCTCGTCGACCCGGTCGGCGAACTCGCTCTCGATCGGGCCAGGCTCGATCAACACGACCTCGATCCCGAACTCCTCGACCTCGCCCCGCAAGGCGTCGGTCATCGCCTCGAGGGCGTGTTTCGAGCCCGAGTAGGCGCCGTAGCCGGGGAAGGATACCCGGCCCGCGACGCTCGAGACGTTGATGATCCGGCCCTCGCCCTGGGCGCGCATGTGCGGCAGGGCGGCCCGCGCGAGGCGGTGAGGGCCGTAGACGTTGACGTCGAACTGGCGGTGGAGGTCGACCGTCGAGACGTCCTCGATCGGCCCCATCTGGGCGTAGCCCGCGTTGTTGACGAGACAGTCGATCGCCCCGCCGATCTCGACGGTGCGCTCGACGGCGTCGGCGACCTGGTCGGGATCGGTGACGTCCAGCTCGAGGGTCGTACAGCCCAGCTCCTCGAGGTCCGCGATGTCGTCGACGTTCCGGGCCGTCGCGATCACCTGCCAGTCTCTCTCGAGGAACGCCCGCGCGGTCGCGTGGCCGACCCCCGACGAGCAGCCGGTGATCAGCACGCACTGCTTGCGCGTGTAGCGATCTTCGGTCGCATCGGTCGTCGCGGTTTCGTCCGCCGGTTCCCGTCGAGCGTCGTCCGCGACGGTCGCGTCGTCCCCCGCATCATCGTCGGCTTCCTCAGCGATGGCCATGCGTGACCGTTTCGAGAGTGGATACCTAAGTATCGACGGTTTATCGTGCCGGTCTGAAAGTCACCTCGAGCGAAGCGGATACCGGCGCTGCTGGCTCGAGGACTCGCGACGAGGCATGCAGCGCCGTCGTTCGGGTTCGGACTCGCGCCCGAGGGACCGAACGACGTGGCACGCGCTGAACCGCGACGAGCGCAGCGAGGGGCGGTTCGATATCGTGTGAGGGACGAGCGACTGCAGGGAGCGAGTCGGCTGGGGAGGATGTGGTAATTCCCCGTGTTCAGGTCGTCAGGACGCTGTTCTCGCTCGTGGAGACGGGTTCAGAAACGAACCGCCACCGAGCCCTTTCGATGCGCTCGAGCCGCCCTCTCGCTCCCGTCCGAGCGACGATCACCCCGAACTGTTCTCGTCGAACTCGCCAGTCCTCGAGATTCGGATTGCAGCCCCGTACTCGCCGGGATGCTGACGAACGCGGTCACGTCGCGACACTCGTTCCCGTCGCCTACTCCTCGAGCCCCCGCTTGGCCTCGTCGGCGTAGCTGTCGGCCAACCGGACGGGATCCGGAAGTTTGTACGACGACGACAGCGCGAGCGCGACGTCGGCCGCGGTCTCGGGACCGACGCGGTGTCCCGGGCTGACGTACAGCGGGTTGATGTACCGATCCGGCGAGTCGTACTGGCGGGTCTGGACCGCGTACCCGAGTAAGGTGCCGTCCTCGGCGTCGACCCTCGAGTTGGCCTCGATCCCGACCCGCGTCCCCTCGGGGAGGTCCTCGAGGTCTTCGCGCGGGCTGCCACAGAGGAGGCTCTTCGCGATCCCGATACTCGGCGCGTCCAGCACGACGCCCATGTGGGTCGCGATCCCGGCCTGCCGGAAGTGGATACGGCCGCTGCCGTCGAACAGGAGAAGATCGGGCTCGACGGACAACTCCTCGAGGGCATCGATGATCGGCGCGCCCTCGCGAAACGAGAGCAGGCCGGGGATGTAGGGAATCTCGAGAGGAGTCACCGCGTGGACCCGTTCGATCACCTCGCCGCCCTGCACGGCGACGACGGCCGACAGCGCCCGATCCTGGTCGCCTGCCTCGTTCGTGAGAAACGACTGATCGACGCCCGCGACGATCGGGGGCTCGCCCTCGCTCGACGAGGCCGCCAGCGGATCGCCGAGGACGGCGGGATCGAACTCGAGGTCGTCCTCGAAGACCGCGGCCTCGGCGATTTCGCGCTGGAGGGCTTCCATCTCCGAACGGTCGAGCGAGGCGTCGGGAACGAGGTCGGGGCGGGAGACGTGCATCGGTAAACCGAGATTGACGGCGCGGGAAAATCAGTGCGTGGGCTTTCGGCTGCGCGCTCAGAAGCGACGGCGACCGCCCGGGCCGCCGGGGCCACCGGGACCGCCGGGGCCGCCCGGTCCGCCACCGCCGAGCTGGAACTGGTCGGGCGTTCGCACGTTCTGGGTGCGCTTGATGTACTCGCCGTAGGCCAGTCCGACGACGAGCCCGACGAGGTGTGCGCCGTGAGCGATCGTTCCGCCGCCGCCGGTGCCGATGAAGAAGACGCTCGCCACCGCCGTCAGGGCCGCGAGCGCCCAGATCGGGACGGGGAGGATGAAGTAGAGGTAGACCTTGAGGTGGGGGTTCAGGATCGTCAGCACGCCCATGATCGCCAGCGCGGCGCCGCTGGCGCCGAGCACGCTCGAGGGAACCCCCTGTGCGGCCGAGATGCCGACCTGGCCGAGTCCCGCGAGCGCGCCGCTGATGACGAACAGGATCGCGAACTTCTTCGAGCCGACGTAGCGCTCGACCAGCGGGCCGAAGAAGAAGATCACGATGCTGTTAAAGACGATGTGGAAGATGTTGAGCGGGCTGTGTGCGAACACGGAGGTAACCCACGTCCAGACGTACTCGGGATGGGCAGTCGAGAGCGTAAACAGCGCGTTGTGCAGCGGTTGTCCGCCGACCAGCAGCGCGATCCACTGGAGTGCGAACGTGATCCACATCAGCGCCAGCACCGTGTAGGTCATGTTCCCGCGGAAGTACGCCAGCGGACCGCCGGGACCGGTGTCGATCGGGATTTTGTCGGACAGACTCGAACTCTTCGCCGTCCCCCCGTTGTCGACGCTCTCGTCGAATCCGCTGTCGAAGACCCCCTGGGGATCGTTCCAGTTGTTGAGACTCGTACAGTCGTGGTTCTCCGGCAACCGGTGTTCCGAGCAGTACGTGCCCCCACAGTGCCGGCAGTTGTAGGGCATGCTCTCTTCTCTCCCACACACGTCGCACGTGGCCATTGGGCCGAGATAGGGGTGGCACTGTCAAGGGATTTGGGGTTCAGCTCCGACGCTGGCGGGCGAATCCGCCGGAACCGGCGGCCGAGAGCGCCTCGGCTCCTCGAGCGGAGCCCTGCTGCACCCGCCTCGAGCGACCCGACGGTCGGCAAGCTCGTGACGTACACTTTTGCCGTTCAGCCCCCAACGGAGGGGTGTGCAAGAGTACGAGCGCAAGCAGCTGCTCGAGCGCGTCGAGCGCGAGGGCGCCACCGTCGGCGCGGATATCCCGGAGACGATCACCGTCCAGGGCGAGGAGATCGACCTGCGAACGTTCGTCTTCGAGATCAAGCGCCGCGACACGGTGCCCCCTGGCGAGCGCGACCGCGTCGAGCAGGCCAAACGGAACCTGCGACGGGAACGCCTCGAGCGCCTCGAGGCGATCGAGGAGGGCGCAGTCTCCCGCGAGGAGGGCGAGGAACTCGTCCGGGGGATCATCGGGATCGACCGGGCGCTGAACGCCCTCGAGAACCTCGGGTCGACGAACCTCGAACAGGAACAGAAGGCCCAGCAGGCCGCCGACAAGAAGCGCTGGATGTCGTTCCTGAAGAAGGCGCTGGGCCACGAGGACGCGAACAGTCAGGGGCGTGGCCGATGACGACCAACGCCGAACTCGCGGGGCGGCTCGAGGAGTTCGCCAACCTGCTCGAGGCCGACGACGTCGAGTACAAACCGCGGGCCTACCGGCGGGCAGCCGAGAGCGTCCGCGCCCACCCGACGCCGATCGCCGACTACGTCGCCGCCGACGATCGGGAGTCGATCGAGACGATCGACCACGTCGGCGACGCCATCGCCTCGAAGATCGTCGAGTACGTCGAGACCGGCGAGATCGAGGAGCACGAGGAGCTGCGCGCGGAGCTGCCGATCGACATCGCCGACCTCACCCGCATCGAGGGCGTCGGCCCCAAAACGGCGGGCAAGCTCTACCGCGAACTCGGGATCCAGAGCCTCGACGACCTCGAGGAGGCCGCCGAGGCCGGCGAGATCCAGGCGGTCAAGGGCTTCGGCCCGAAGACGGAGGAGAATATCAGGGAGAACCTCGAGTTCGCCCGCACGATCGGCCAGCGCCAGCTCCTGGGTGAGGCCCGGCCGCTGGCCGACGACGTGCTCGCCTTCCTCGAGTCCGTCGACGCGGTCGAACGCTGCGAGGTCGCCGGCTCGATCCGGCGCTGGCGCGAGACGATCGGCGACGTGGACGTGCTCGTGGCGACCGAGGATGCGGAGGCGGTCATCGAGGCGTTCGTCGGCTGGGACTCCGTCGACAGCGAGATCGAGTCCGGTCCCGCGAAGGCCAGCGTCCGCGTCGGCGAGATTCGCGTCGACCTGCGGACCGTGGTCCCCGAGGAGTTCGGCTCCGCGCTGCAGTACTTCACGGGGAGCAAGGACCACAACATCACGCTTCGTAACTACGCGATCGACCGCGACGTCAAACTGAACGAGTACGGCGCCTTCGACGTCTCAGAGATCGACGATCCCGACGCCGGCCAGCGCGTCGGCGAGCGGGTCGCCGGCGAGGACGAGGCGGGGATGTACGAGGCGCTCGGCCTCGAGTGGATCCCGCCCGAACTCCGCGAGGACCGCGGCGAGATCGACGCCGCGGCGAACGGCGAACTCCCCGACCTGCTCACCCGCGACGATATTCGGGGCGATCTGCACTGTCACACTCAGTGGTCCGACGGCAACACGTCGATCGACGCGATGGTCGAGGCCGCCGAGGAGCGGGGCTACGACTTCCTCGGGATCGCCGATCACGCCGAGGGACCGGGCATCGTCGCCGACATGGGCCTCACCGACACGGAGATCCTCGAGCAGGTCGAGGCGATCCGCGAGGTCGCGGCCGCGGCCGACGTCGAGGTCTTCGCGGGCATCGAGGCCAACGTCGACGCCGACGGCGGGATCGGGCTCGGCGAGGAAGTCATCGAGGAACTCGACGTGATCGTCGCCTCGCCCCACAGCGGGCTCGGCCAGGACGCCGAGACGGCCACGGACCGACTCGTCACAGCGATCGAGAACCCCGCCGTCGACGTGCTCGGTCACCCCAGCGGCCGACTACTCAACGAGCGCTCCGGGCTCGAGTTCGACGCGACCGCGCTGGGCGAGGCCGCCGCCGAACACGACACCGCCCTCGAGGTCAACGCCAACCCCCGACGGCTCGATCTCTGGGGTAGCGCAGTCCAGGCGGCGATCGAGGCGGGCGCCCCCATCTCGGTCAACACCGACGCCCACCAGCCCGCGACCCTCGAGTACATGCGCTGGGGGGTCCACACCGCCCGACGGGGGTGGGCCGAGCCCGCCGACGTGATCAACACCTGGGAGCTCGAGGACTTACGGGAGTTCCTCCACTGAATGCGGCTCCTCCTCGACGTCATGTGCGGCGGCCTGCCCGCCTACCTGCGGATGTGCGGCCACGACGCCGTCTACGCCGGCGATCGGGGGCTCGAGGCCGACGACGCCCTGCTCGCGGTCGCGGCGGACGAGGACCGAACGCTCGTCACGCGGGACGTCCAGCTCGCGAGTCGCGCCGAGGAGTCGATTCTCCTCGAGTGTCGCGAGGTCGAGGCCCAGCTTGCAGAGCTCTCGGCGGCGGGACTCGAGCTCACCCTCGAGGACGAGCCCCGTTTCTGCGGGCGCTGTAACGGGCCGCTCGAGGCCGTCGAGCCCGGTCGCTCGACCCCCGAGTACGCGCCCGATCCCGCCGAAACGGCGATCTGGGGCTGTACCGACTGCGGGCAGTTCTTCTGGCGGGGGAGTCACTGGAACCGCGTCGAACGAACCCTCGAGCGGATTCGTGCCGACGAGTGCCGGGAGTAAGGCTGCGAAAGCCGCTTCTCGCGGAGTGCCTCGATCCGAAACCCTTCCGGGATCGACGACGTAGCCGACACTGATGCCAAACGATACCACACAGCTCGACCGAGCCGGAAAGCAGGCCGCCTACATCACCGACGAGTGGACGACCGATCCGGCGATCATGCAGACCCAGGCGCTTTGTTACGTGGGGCTGCAGCTCGAGCGCATCGCGGACGCCCTCGAGGAAGAGTCGGATCAGTAGAGCGCGACGTCGTCGAACCGGCCGTCGTAGGCGATGTGGCCGGGGTGGGTCGGCTCGATTCCCGAGAGGAAGAGTCGGTCGGCCTTCTTCCAGGTGTTCTCGTAACAGAGGTGGGCGAGTTCGCCCGCCGTCGTTCGGACCCGTCTGGGACCGTTGTCGTGGACGACCCGCCGGGCGACGCGGTTCTCGAGGGCCTCGACCAGGTCCGCCTCGGTGTCGATCGACGTCTCGAAGGCGGTGTAGGCGACGCCGACCGAACTCGGCAGGTGGGCGTAGGAGGACGCAAACGGCGGATAGGAGAGCATGTCACACAGCTCTCGGGCGCGGCGGTTGTGCGACGGGAGGTGTTTCGGGTTGAAGATCTCGACCGCGTCGATCGTCTTCGCGTACGTTCGCAGTTCGGGCTCGCCGAGGCTCACGGTCGCGAACTCGGGATGGGGAGCCAGCACCGCCGCCCCCTGGCGGTCGAACTCGGCCATCGCCACCTCGAGGGGGATGAAGTCCGGAACGGGCTCCTCGAGACCGATCGCGAGGACGTGTTTGCGGTCCCGCCAGGAGCCCGTAAAGACCTCTCTGGCCGGGACGACGAGCAGGTCGTCGCTCGAGTAGGCCGCCGCGCGCTCGCGGATCTCCGGCAGGCGGGTAAAGTGCGGTGCGTAGACGATTGCGTCGAGGCCGGCACGCGTCGCGCGCTCGACGACGTCGTCGTTGAGCACCTTCACGTGGCAGTCGACCCGAACTTCCTCTCCGTCGCTCACGAGTATGCGAGGCCTTTCGCGGGGGTCGAGTTATGAATTCTGATTCGATCGCCGCCTGACGGCGCGGTGACGAGTTCCGAAGACCGGGCAATGCTCGAGGCTGGCCGCGACGAGCCACAACAGAAGGATTGTTTTCGAGCGAACCGGCTCGCTATCGCTCGTCGGAGTCCAGCACCCGGATCTGGTCTCCGCGAACTGTCACCGGGATCGGAACCGTCGCCTCGTACAGTTCGACCGTCACCTGATCCTTGCCCTCGTCGATGCGCTGGACCTGGGCCTTCTCGCCCTTGAACGGGCCGGCGATGAGCTCGACGATGTCGCCCTCGGCGATCCCCTCGACGTCCGGCTTCGGCGAGAGGAAGTGTTCGACCTCCGAGATGTCGGACCTCCCGGGGACCATGCTTCGCGCGTGCGGGATGTCCTCAAGCACGCGGGTGATCACGGCGTCGTCGTCGGCCTCGACCATCACGTAGGAGGTCAGCGAGTCCGGCGCGAGCGCGGCGTGGATCTCGGGCTCCTCGCGGTTGATGATCATGTCGGCGACGGTGCGCTCCTGACTGGCCGTCGTCTTGACCGCGTAGATGCCCATTAGAAGGCACCACCGGCGTCGCCGGTCAACAGCAGCATGATTCCGCCGATGATGAAGCCGAGGAATCCGACGAGCAGGATTCCGGCCCCGGCGATCTTCGATACTTGGAGGAACTCCTCGGTAGTGGGTGTCGTCGCCATCTTCAACACCCGAACGTACGAGGTGAGGTCGTACGGAACGTCCATATCTATCCGTTCACAGTGCGGGCTCTTTTATCTGTCTTTCGTGTCAGCTGTCCTGTTGTTGAAACGAAACGAGAGATCGGGTCGCGATCGACGTTGCAGTCGACGGCCCGAGGACCAAACCGTTCGGACCCGAAGCGAAAGTCGTTATGGCCGAAGACGACACCGACCGCGCCGACGAGTACGAGGCTGAACGAGAGGCAGAGGTCGAGGAGGAACTCGAGCGCGTCGACCGCGACCCCGACGAGGTCGACGACGGCGACGACGATCTGGGCACCCAGAACGCCCCCCGATCCGACGAGCAGCCCGACGACCTCGAGGAAGCGGAAGGCGAAACCGACTCCTGACGCTCGAGTGCTCGCGCGGACGCTCGAGTCGTCCGTCGGCTACTGCACCGCCGGCAGCACCTCCTCCTCGTAGAACTCGACGAACTCGGCCTGGTTCGAGCCGATATTGTGGACCGCGACGTGGTCAAAGCCGCCATCGACGTACTCCCGGATCCCCTCGATGTGCGCCTCGGGATCCGAGCCGCAGACGACGACCTCCGCGACGTCCTCCTTCGAGACCGCCTCGGTCGCCTGCTCGAAGTGCGCGGGCGTCCGCAGCTCCCAGAGCAGTTCGCCCGGTAGCGCCGCCTGTGGCCAGATCTCGTGGGCCGTCTCGATCGCCTCCTGTTCGTCCTCGGCGTAGCAGACGTCGATCTCGGCGTACCGCGGTTTGTCCTCGCCGCCGCCCTCTTCGAACGCCTCGATCAGCTCCGGATCGGGCGCGACCGCGACGAGGCCGTCGCCGATCTCCCCCGCTTTGCGCGCCGTCTTCGGCCCGTCCGCGGCGATCGGGATCGGCGGCAGTTCCTCGGGCAGCGTGTAGATTTTGGCGTTCTCGACGGTGTAGTACTCGCCCCGGTAGCTCGTCGTCTCGCCCTCCCACAGGGTTCGGATGAGGTCGACCGCCTCCTCGAGCATCTCGAGGCGAACCCGGTGTTCGGGCCACCGATCGCCCAGCACGTGCTCGCTCAGGTTCTCGCCGGTGCCGACGCCGAGGAAGAACCGACCGGGGAGCTGTACTCCTGCGGTCGCGGCCGCCTGGGCGATGATCGCGGGATGGTATCGCAAAATGGGACAGGTGATGCTCGTTCCCAGAGTGAGGTCGTCGGTCGCCTGCGAGATCGCCCCGATCACGTTCCAGACCAGCGGGCTCTCGCCCTGCGTCGACGTCCAGGGGTGGAAGTGATCGGAGATCATCGCGAAGTCGAACGCCGACCGGTCGGCGAGCCGGGCGTAGTCGGCGAGGTCGTTCGGGCCGTGCTCCTCGCAGATGAGTTTGTGACCGAGTTCCGTCATACCTCACTCGAGGACGGTTTCGTCCCTAATCGGCACACCTGCGTGCGCCTGTCCGGGCCGTCCCGCGCCGATCAGGGGAGGTCGACGTCCGGCCGGGGCTCGAGGGTCAATTCGACCGTCTCCGGCTCGCCCGCGCGGACGACCTCGATCTCGACGGTGTCGCCGGGCGAGGTTTCGAGCGCGAGCACGGAGGACAGCCGCTCCTGGTTGGGGATCTCCTCGCCGTCGATCTCGATGATCACGTCGCCGCCGACCGGAATGGGATCGCCGTCGACGGACTCGACCCCGTCGGCCGGCTCGAGGATGCCCTCCGCGGGTGCGTCCGAGGAGATGCCCGCGACGAGGACGCCGCGGGACTCCTCGAGGTCGTTCGCCTCGGCCAGCAGCGGGCCGACGGGAACGACGCTGACGCCCAGGTAGGCGTGTTCGTACTCCCCCTCTTCCGCCAGGGCGGGGACGACTCGATTCGCGAGCGCCGCCGAGATCGCGAAGCCGATCGTCTGGCCCGCGCCGGCGAAGACGACGCCCAGGGCGTCGCCCTCGAGGTCGACCAGGGGACCGCCGCTGTTACCGGGGTTGACCGGAGCGTCGGTCTGGATCGCCGCGGGGATCGAGAAGCCGGTCGGGCTCGGCAGCGAGCGGTCGATTCCGCTGACCAGTCCCTGCGAGATCGAGGCGTCGAGCCCCAGCGGGTTGCCCAGGGCGAGCACCTCCTGGCCGACGGTCGGCTCCGCCTCCGCAAACGACAGCGCCGAGGCGGCCTCGGGGACGTCGCCGACCTCGAGGACGGCCAGATCGCTGTGGACGTCCGAGCCGACGACCGAGGCCGAGCGCCACTGCTCGTCGCGAAACTGGACCTCGACCTCGCTCGCCTCGCCCGCGACGTGGTCGTTCGTCACGACGTAGTCGTCGTCGACGACGAACCCGGAGCCCAGTCCCGCGGGGATCTCGTCGCCGAACACGTTGACGAGCACGACGGCGTCGATCGTCCCGTCGTAGACCTCGGTGTACCGTTCGTCGACCTGCGTCCGTACCGCGCGCTCGAGGCGTTCGGAGCGCCGACGGTCGCGGTCGTCGCCCGCGACGTTGCCGGTGCCGACGGCGAGAGAGCCGACGGCGGCGCCGAGCAGCCGCCTGCGCGTGATTGGTGAACTCACGGGGTGTGCCACCTCGAGCAGGAAAATAAAACGCTCACCCGCGGTCGCGAGTACCCGGCGCCTGCCGGCGTACGCTTTTGCCGTCTACCGCTCGTATTCCGCCACATTCCCGCTTGCGGAACGGATCACGATCACGAGAACCTCTGACTCATCATGGACCACCTCCCACTTCGCGACTACGGCGTCATCGGCAACGACGACCGCTGCGCGCTCGTCAGCCGCCGCGGTTCGATCGACTGGTGTTGTTTCCCGCACCTCGAGGACGCGAGCGTCTTCGCTCGAATCCTCGATCTCGACCGGGGCGGTCAGTTCGCCGTCCACCCGGAGGCGAACTACGAGTCCCACCACCGGTACGCCGATCGGACGAACGTCCTCGAGACCGTCTTCGAGACGGCCGACGGCCAGGCGACCGTTACCGACTTCATGCCGATCGAGGACGACGACACGGAGGACGAGGCCTTCCAGCAGGCGATCTACCGCCGACTCGAGTGCGACCGCGGCAAGGTCGAGTTCGCCGTCGAGTTCGAGCCCCGGTTCGACTACGCCCGCGTCGACCCGGTCCTCGAGCGAACCGACGACGGTGTGGCGGCTCGAAGCGACGACGAGCAGCTCCACCTCGTCGTCGGCGAGCGGCTCGAACCCGAACTCGAGCTAGCCGAGTCGGAGCCGACCGCGACCGGGACGGTCTCGCTCGAGGAGGGCGAGACGTGCTGGCTCGGGGTCCAGTACGGCGGCGCCGAACCGCTCGCGTCGAACGATCCGGAGACGGTCCTCGACGAGACCAAACGCTACTGGCGGTCGTGGCTCAGCGCCCGCGAGGAGACGCCCGACTCGATGCCCGAGCGGTGGTACGAGATGGTCATTCGTTCGGAGCTCGTCCTCAAACTCCTGATCCACCACGAGACGGGGGCGATCCCCGCCGCGGCGACGACCTCGATTCCCGAGAAGATCGGCTCGGATCGGACCTGGGACTACCGATACAACTGGATCCGGGACGCGAAGTTCACCGTCCAGGCCCTCCACGACACCGGCCACCGCCAGGAGGCCCGCGAGTACTTCGACTGGTTCGTCGACGTGATGCAGAACGACCCCGCGGAGATCCAGCCGCTGTACGGGCTCCACGGCGAGACCGACCTCGAGGAGGAGATCCTCGAGCACCTCTCGGGGTATCGGGACACCGGTCCCGTCAGAATCGGCAACGGCGCGGCTCCCCAGCGCCAGCTCGACGCCTACGGGACGATCGTCCAGGCGGTCTACGAGACGATCCAGTACGACGACGAGATCTCGCTGACGGGCGAGCAGTGGGATGCGATCTGCGATCTGATCGATTACGTCTGCACCCACTGGTCCGAGCGCGACCCCGGCATCTGGGAGTTCCGCGAGGAACACCGCCACTTCCTGCACTCGAAGCTGCTGTGCTGGGTCGCGCTTGACCGCGGGATCTCGATCGCCGAGGAAAACGGGTTCGAGGCGCCCCTCGAGCGCTGGCGCGAGGAGCGCGAGGCGCTCCGCGAGGCGATCGAACAGCGCGGGTACAGCGAGGAAGCCGGTAGCTTCGTCCAGCACTTCGAGACCGACGAGGCGATCGACGCCACCGCCCTGTTGCTGCCGATCTACGAGTTCCTCCCGCCCGAGGACGAACGGGTTCAGAACACGATCGACACCGTCCTCGAGGAGCTGACGACCGACGAGGGGCTCGTCGTTCGGTTCGTCGGCAGCGACGTCCGCGAGGACGAGACGGAGGCGTTCGTCCTCTGTTCGTTCTGGCTGATCGACGCCCTGGTCCTCTCGAACCGCCTCGAGCTCGCCGAGGAGTACTTCGAGTCGCTCGTCGAGTACGCCAGTCCGCTCGGGCTCTACTCCGAGAAGATCGACCCCGACAGCGGCCGGCTGCTGGGGAACTTCCCGCAGGCGTTCAGCCACCTCGGGCTGCTCAACAGCGCCTCGTACCTGACGCGGGCGCTCGAGGCTGAGGGGGAGGTCTCGCCGGAGGACTTCGACCCCGACGGGATCGAAACGCTGTTTCGGTCGGGATCGTAGGTCGAATCAGGAATTGCAGCGATCGTTACGGGATTCGCTCGAGAGACCGCTTTGCCCGATCTTGTCCGTGAATCCGGATCGGCCGATTCGGTACATGGTGAGTGCAAACTGCTCGCTTCGCTCGCAGTTTCTACTGGTCGAACGGTCGTTCGAGACGCGCGACAGCGCGTCTCTCTGCGGGACGACGATCGAACCGCGAGCGAAGCGAGCGGTGAGTGAGTCGTCTATACTGAGCACGAGGTTCGCGCTCTACTCCGAACAACGAAACCGTACGCCGATCCGCTGTTACGCTTCGTCGAAGAGTTCCTCGCCCTCGACCATGTGCTCCTCGACGACGTCCATGTCGAGGGTTACGCCGAGACCGGGCTCCTCGGGGATGTCGATGTAGCCGTCTTCGATGACGTCCTCCTGGACGAGATCCTCCCACCAGTCGAGTTCGTAGGAGTGGTACTCGACGGCCAGCGAGTTCGAGATGGCGGCGCCGACGTGGGCGCTGCCCATCGTCGCGACCGGCGAGGAGACGTTGTGCATCGCGACCGGGATGTAGTACATGTCCGCGAGGTCGGCGATCTTCCGGGTCTCGCGCATCCCGCCGACCTTGGGCATGTCGGGCGCGATGATGTCGACGGCCTGGTTCTCAATGAGGCTGCGCTGGCCGTGCTTGCGGTAGACGTTCTCGCCGACCGTGATCGGGGTCGACGTCGACTGGGTGACCTCCCGTTGGACGTCGTGGTTCTCCGGCGGGACGGGATCCTCGAGCCACCAGACGTCGTACTCCTCGAGACGCTGGGCCAGGCGCTTGCCGCTGCCGCCCGAGAACGTCCAGTGGCAGTCGAAGGCGACGTCGGCGCGGTGGCCGACGCGCTCGGTGATCGCCTCGACGATGCTGGCCTTGTGCTCGACCTCGACGCCGCGCAGGTGGCGGTTGGCGCGGTCCTTCTCGTGGCCCGACGGAACGTCGAGGTCGAACTTCAGGGCGTCGTACCCCAGCTCCTCGACGACGCGTTCGGCCTCGTCGGCGCAGGCGACGGGGTCGGCCTCCTCCTCGGTGTGACAGTCGCAGTAGACCCGGACCTCGTCGCGGTACTTCCCGCCCAGCAGCTGGTAGGCCGGCACCTCGAGGATCTTGCCCGCCAGATCGTGCAGGGCGACCTCGATGCCCGAGATCGCGGTGACGGTGACGCCGCCGAGCGAGCCCTCGCCGGACATTTTCTGCACCAGATGTTCGGTGAGCCGGTCGATGTCGAGCGGGTTCTCGCCCCGCAGGAACGGCTTCATCCGCTCGATGAGCTCCGGTGCGCCGGCACCCCAGTAGGCCTCGCCGGTGCCGACGATGCCGGCGTCGGTGTAGATCCGGACGAGCGTCCACGGGAAGTTGCCGTCGATCATCGTCGTCTGGACGTCCGTGATCTCGACGTCGCGGCCGTTACCGCGCTCGCCGGTGACGCCCATCGTCTCCGCGGAGAGCTCCCGCATCGTGTACTCCGCGTTCGGATCGTGTAGCTTCGAGTAGTCGACTCCCATAGAGGGCAGTACTCACTCGTGATCGGGTAATTGTTTCTATTTCGGGACACACTCTCAGGCATACGAGTACGACTGTCGGCACTACGCGCCGATAGCCGGCGAATCGCACGCGGCGTCCGAACTACGTGAACCGTCCCCGAGGCCTTACTCGAGGGACGAGAACTCGACGGCCGTCTTCACGACGTCGTCGCCGGTCTCGAACGCCCGCTCGTACTCGTCGAGCCCGTAGACGCCCGTGACGAGGTCGTCGAACAGCCAGTCGGGCAGCCCCTCGAGCGTGTCGGTGGCGGCCTCGAAGTGGCCGCGGTGGGAGTTGACCGATCCCACGAGCGCCTTGTTCTGCAGGACGAACTCCCGGTGGAGCCGTCCGCCGTCGATCTCGAACGACCAGGACTCGGGGACGCCCAGTAGGGCGCCGACGCCGTTGGGCGCCAGCGCCTCGATCGTCTCGAAGGCGTGTTTCGCGTAGCCGGTCGCCTCGTAGACGAAGTCGACCGACTCGTAGGCGTCGGGGATCTCGGGAACCGGCGTCTCCCGCGAGTCGACGTAGGTCGCACCGAGCTTCTCGACGATGTCGATCGTCGGGTCGGGCCGGTCCCGCCGGCCGAGGCAGTACGTCCGATCGAAGCCCAGCGTCGTCTCGCACATCGCGAGCGTCAGGAGCCCGAGCGAACCGTTCCCCAGGACGAGCGCGGTCTCGGGCTCCCACTCGAACGCCGAGCGGGAGGCGACGGCGTGTTCGACCGCCTTCTCGGAGACGCTGATCGGCTCGACCAGGAATCCGAGGTGGGCGAGCCGTTCGGGGATCGGAACCAGCGTCTCGGCGGGGCTCGTGAAGTACTCCGCCATGAAGCCGTGGGCGCCGACGATGCCCCGCTCGAGGTACTCTCCCTCGCGAGCCATGTCGGGCTCGCCGCGCTCGAAGTACTCGTTGGTGCCGTTGGGCGGTCGACGCACCGTCGGAACGACGTACTCGCCCTCCTCGAGGTCGGTGCCGTTCGGATCCTCGACGACGCCGACGGCCTCGTGACCCAGCACGAGCCGATCCTCGCCGGGGGGCACCTCGCCGTGGTGTCCCGCGATGACCTCGTGGTCGGTGCCGTCGACGCCGACGCGGAGCGTTCGGACGAGCGCCTCGCCGTCGCTCGGTTCGGGGAGCGGGCGCTCGACGACGGTCGGTTCGCCGGCACCCGGTTCGACTGCGATCGCCTTCATGGGTCGACGTACGGGCCCGGCGAATAAAAGATTACGCTATCTGTAGTAAATATTTGAACGGCGGTCGGGGGAGCGACGGTACCGATTCGCGGACGGGAGGACGTCGTCGACGCGCTCGAGAGCCCCCGCTGCTCCGCCTCGAGTGCCGTCGCTACTCTCGTCTCGAGTTCGCGCCAAAACCGTCCACCGGACTCGCTACTCGCTGCGTGCGTCCTCGACCGCCTCGACGAACGCGGCGGCCGTCTCGCGGACCTGCTCCATGTCGCCGTCGGCGATGGCGTCGTAGTCGACGATCGCGCTCCCGGCGCCGACGGCGACCGCGCCGGCCTCGAGGTAGTCGGCGAGGTTGTCGGTCCCGATCCCGCCGGTCGGGATCACGTCGACGTCGCCCAGCGGACCCTGCAGGGCGCCGATGTGTCCGGGACCGACGGTCGAGGCGGGGAACATCTTCAGTACGTCCGCGCCCGCGTCGATCGCGGTGACGGCCTCGGTCGGCGTCATGACGCCGGGCGCCGAGAGTACGCCGTGGCGATTGCAGACTTTCACGACCTCGGGGTCGACGTGGGGCGAGACGACGAACTCCGCGCCCGCGTCGATCACCGACTGGGCGCTGGCGGCGTCGAGAACGGTGCCCGCGCCGACGACGGTGTCCGTGTCGGCGAGTTCGCGGTCGATCGCCGCGAGCTTCTCGTACGTTCGCGTCCCGTCCGCGGTTACCTCGAGCGCGCCCACGCCGGCCTCCGACATCGCGCGGGCGACCGGAACGACGTCGTCCTCGTCGACCCCGCGAAGGACGGCCAGCGCGCCGCTCTCGACGATTCGTTCCTTGACGGTCGTCGGCGAACTCATCGCCGCCCTCCGTCGACGCTCGCTCGGGCAGTCGTCTGCTCTGCGCTCGTCGAACGTTCACTCGGTCGCGAAAGAGCGTTCATCACGACCCGGTTCGCGGTCCCCGGTCAAGAAAGTTGTCGAGCCGGCTACTCCGCCTCGAGCCGGCGGATCGTCACCGAGTCGGCCTCGAACTCCTCGAGGAAGGCGCCCGAGCCGCCGATCGCGTACCGTTCCCCGTCGACCTCGAGGCGAACGGCGTTCTCGATCGGCAGCGTCGAGGTGGCGGGGCGAACGAGGCTCTGACGCACGTCGACGACTTCTCCGGTTAGTGTCGTGGGCAGCTCCCGGTCACCGATGGGGGAGCCGGTAACGGTCGCCTCGAGCCGGGTGTCGGCCGCCCGGTGGAGCGCGATCTGGAACACCGCGTTTCGAAACCCCTCGTAGGTCCGGGGGAGCTCGCCGGGCGTAGTGACGTAGCGCTCCTCGGCGGTCGGCCAGTAGTTCGCCAGGAACGAACCCGCGAGCACGGGTGCGAGCTGTTCCTGGGTGAGCGAGATCGCCCGGGTTTCGCTCGTCGAGTCGGTCAGCAACTCGCTGGGCGCGAGCAGCCCGTGTCGTCGGTCGACCGTCAGCATCGTCGGCACCAGCGCGTTCCAGGTCCGAACCGTACTCGCGGTGCCGGCCAGCGAGGCGATGTCTTGCCGGTCGCTCTCGGCGCCCCCGAGCAACAGCAGGACGAGCACGTCGCGGTCGACGGTCTCCTCGAGGGTCCCGCGGACGTGAGGTAACACCTCGGCGGGTAGCGACAGCGTCACCTCGTTCTCGGCGTCGGCGAGCAGGCTTCGGATCCGCTTGAGAACCGTCTGCCGGGACTTGATCACCTCGAACTGCTCGCCCGCTCGCTCGGTTTCGGTGTAGCGGGATCTGATCTCGGGTTCGATCTCCTCGACGCTGCGCGTGAGCCGATCGACGACCGTCTCGGGCGCCACCGGCCTGATCAGCGTCGGTACCGCGTGATCGTCGACCTCGACGAACCCCCGCTCCTCGAGTTCCTCGCTGATGCTGTAGACGTACCGCTTGGAGACGTCGGCGGCGTCGGCGATCGTACTCGCCTTCGACTCCCCGTGCTCGAGGATCGCGAGGTAGGTGTCGATCTCCTTCGCCGAGAGGCCGAACCGCTCGAGCAACCCGGCGAGATCGTCGTCGTCCATGTATTTCTCACCCCAACGGTCGATCGGTCGCTGTAAAAGATTCCCGATCGATCCGGCAGTCGGACGGCTCCGCTCTCACCCCTCTCTACAAAGTAAGAATACATTTTTCAACAAATTTTAACCGGCGGAGCGCGAACGACGGACACGATGGAACTGTACGACGCCCTCGACGACGTCAAGCGCTCTCGCGGCGATCCCCGCCGGTTCTCCGGCGAGCACCGCTCGACCGCGGGGCTGTTCTCCGGGCTCGACGATCGGCTCGTCCACGTCGCCCCGAACGGCTCGCTGAGAGACTACTCCTACCCGCTGTCCGGACTCGCGGGGATCGAACGCTCCCGCTTCGGCCTCGAGATCGACGGCGACGTCTCCTGGTTCGACGACGGCACCCAGCGGTACGTCGGCGACACCGCGGTCGTCGAGACCGTCCACGAGGTCGGCGAGCAAACCTGCCGGCAGTACGACCTGACGCTCGGTCGGCTCCACCTTACGGGGTTCTCCCTCGAGGGGCCGGACGACGTCGAGGCGACGATCCGGGCCTGCGTCGGGTTCGCTCCCGACAACCAGACGGGCCGGATCGGGCAGCTCCGCCACGGCGACGCCGTCGAGGTCCACCACCGCGACGAGCGGGACTTCCTCGCGGCCTCGACCGATCTCTCGGTCATCGGCCATCCCTCGATCCGGTTCGAGGAGGTTCTCGACGACGACCCCGTTCCGTTTCCGCGACCCGGAAGCGACGATCGGTACGAGGAGGATCGTCTGAGCCCCATCGTGATGGCCGACGTCGAGCTCTCGGGGTCGGAGTCGACCGCGACGATCGGGACCCTGCTCTCGACGGACGACCGCGCGGACGCCCTCGAGCGCGTTCGGACGGACGTCGACGCACACGGCGATCCCGAGGCGCTGCTCGAGGCGGGCCGACGGCAGGCCGGCGACCGACTCCCCGAGACGACGCCCGGTCTCGACGGCGGCTTTGCGGATCTCCGTGCGCTCTCCCTGCTTCGGGCGCCGTCGGGCGCGCGAATCGCCGGTCCCGAGTTCGACCCGTTCTACCGGCACTCGGGCGGGTACGGCTACACCTGGTTTCGCGACGACGCCGAGATCGCCGGCTTCCTGCTCGAGGCCGATCGACGAACGGGGCTCGGACTCGACGAGTGGCACGCCGCCAGCGCCCGCTTCTACGTCGAGACCCAGCTTGAGGACGGCACCTGGCCCCACCGGGTCTGGCCCGACGACGGGAGCCTCGCCCCCGGCTGGGCCCACGGCCGACTCGAGGGGGCCGACTCGGTCGACTACCAGGCCGACCAGACCGCAAGCGTCGCGGCCTACCTCGCGACGTACCTCCGGGTGATCGACGACGACGAGCGCGTCCGCGAGGGCGTCGTCGCCGCGCTCGAGGGACTGGACGACACCCTCGAGGCCGACGGCCTCCCCGGCCGGGTCCAGAACGCCTGGGAGAACATGACCGGACGATTCACCCACACCGCCGCGACCTATCTCGAGGCGTACGCGTCGATCGCCCGGGCCCCATTGCCGGACGACGTCACGGCGCGCGCACGCGAGAGCGCGCGAACGGTCTACGAGGGGCTCGACGCGCTGTGGGTGCCCGACCGGGGCTGTTACGCGCTCCGGCTCGAGGACGGCGACCTCGACGATCGGCTCGACGGAAGCACGCTCGCGCTGGCCGCCGCCCACCGCGAGTACGCCGCGATCGGAACGGTCGACGACGAGCGACTCGAGCGCCTCGTCACCCACCTCGAGACGACGACCGACGGGCTCTACCGCGACCCCGAGGGCCCGATCGAGGGCCTCGCCCGGTTCGAGGGCGATCCCTGGCGGGTCGCCGACCAGGCGGAGCCGAAGGTCTGGACCGTGACGACCGCGTGGGGCGCCCACGCGTCGGCGGAGCTCCACGAACTGCTCGCCGAGTCGGGTCACGACGCGGCCCCGGAGTTCGACGCTCGGGCCCGGGCGCTGCTGGAACTCGTCGCTCCCGGCGGACCGCTGCGAGTCGAGGGCGAGTACCTTCCCGAACAGTTCTTCGACGACGGAACGCCCGACAGCGCGACGCCGCTGGGGTGGCCCCACGCGATCCGGCTCGCGACGGCGACGGCGCTCGAGGGGAGCGACGTCCCGAACGCTACTGACGAGCGTGCGCTCGATCCGCAGTAGTCCGACCGGAAAACGAGCGAGAAGCCGACGTTCTCCCGGCGCTACTCCGCCAGCGAGACGTCGAGGGTCTCCTCGAGGGCGTCGATCAGGCCGCCGCCGACGCCGGCCTGGGTCGCCCGCCCCTGTTCGATCGCCAGCAGGTCCTTCTCGGGGACGCCGAGCTCCTCGGCGAGCTCCTCGCGCTGGTAGCCGGCATCGCGGCGCGCCTCGACGAGCACCGAGCCGTAGTCGGAGACGAGGTAGGGCAACGGATCGTCGTCGTAGTTCGTCCCCTCCTTCTCCCAGTGTTCGGAGTCGCCGTCCCAGACGGGGTTGGCCTTCGCGACGTTCTGGGCCGCTTTCTGTTTCCGGCTGGGCCCGTCGTCCTGCCCGCCTCCCTGTGAACTGGAGCCGCCGCGACCCCCGCGTCCCCCGCTGCGTTTCTGTGCGTCGTCGTGTGGCGCACAATCCGGACAGACCTCAAGTTCGGCACCGGCGACCTGCGCGCGCCGAAGCGAGTTGCTCTCGGCCCCACAGAGTTCGCAGTTCGTCCCGCCGCCGCCACCGGACGAACCGGTCGAGTACTTAGCCATACGAAACATTGGGCTTTGCCACGTTTTAACTTTTACAGCCGTCGCCGTCCTCGAGCGATTTCCTGGCCGGCGAGCGACCGGGAAACCCGGGCGCGTCGATCCGCCTCCCGCGTCCGCGCCGGCACCCACGCCGTCCCGCGATTCCGTGTGACCTCTCCGCAGGGGCCGACCCAAAGGAAAGGGCTTTTATAATCACGCTGGATACGATTGAGTGCAGAAAGAGAACGCGAGCGTGGGTAGCCAAGCTAGGCCAACGGCGCAGCGTTGAGGGCGCTGTCCCGTAGGGGTCCGCCGGTTCAAATCCGGTCCCACGCATCGCACGCGCGGTCCCTTGGGACCGCGATACGCGAGGCGGCCGCGCCGCCGAGCGAGTCGATGCAGGTGATCTCCCTTCGCGGACATCACCCACGCATAACTTCTGACGAACGCTACGCTCGAGAGCGACGGCGCTCGGTACTCGAGCCACGCCGCGAGACAACAACCGCTTTCTTTGCCCAGTCGAACCCCCTGACATGGAGTACGTTCCTCGAGAGCGGGTCCGCTCGCTCACGGCCGTTCTGAGCCTCGTCTCGCTGGCGGTTGTCTTCGCGGCTGCAGGCGGTCGGATCCCGCAATCGACGGTTCCCGGCGCGCCCGAGTGGTTCCTCGAGATCATTCCGCACGTCAACGTCGCGATCAGCGCGACGGCCATCGCGACGATCGCGGTCGGCTGGCGGGCGATCAGGCGCGGACGGATCGATCGCCACCGGATCGCGATGCTCGCCTCGTTCGGCCTGTTCGCGGCGTTTCTCACCCTCTACCTCTTCCGGCTGGTCGCGACGGGCGGCCCGCAGCCGTTTCCGGGCCCGGACGCGGTCTACCAGTTCGTCTACCTGCCGATCCTGGCGATCCACATCCTGCTCGCCGTGGTCTGCATCCCGCTCGTCTACCACGCGCTCCTGCTGGCGGGGGCGTACTCTCCCGGGGAGCTGGCGCGGACGAACCATGCTCGAGTCGGTCGCGTCGCGGCGACGCTGTGGCTGATCTCCTTCTCGCTGGGGATCGTCGTCTACGGGCTCCTGCACGTCGGGTACTGACTCGAACCGACGACTTTTCGTTCCGCCGTTCGAACGATCGGTCGTGCAACCGAATCGGACGGCCGTTCGAAACGGGATTCTCGTCGGCGGCGCGTTCTTCGTCTTGACCGGCGTCGTCACCGGGCTCGTTCCGACGCCGATCTTCGACCGGATGGTTCCCCGGACGCCACTCGACTACGGGTTTCTGCTGCTGACGACCGCTCTCGCGGGCGCCTACGCCGCACAGCGGACGGCGATCGACGACTGCTCCGGCGACGCCTGCGCGTACGGCGGCGCCGCGGGCGGCTTCTTCGCCGTCGCCTGCCCCCACTGTAACGCCGTCCTCGTCGCACTGTTCGGGAGTTCCTGGCTCGCGACCTATGTCGATCCGATTCGACCGCTGTTCGGCCTGTTCGCGGTCGCCCTCCTCGCGGGGATCCTCTACGCGCGCCGGAGCGGAGGCCGGTGAGGGTCCCGCGGAGATGATCGAGGACGAGGGTCAGGAGAGCCTGACCATCTCGGGCGACGTCCGCGACAGCGCGTTCTGCCAGGCGGCGGTCGAGGAGGTCGTCGACGAGTTCGGCGATCTCAACGTCCTCGTGAACAACGCGGCCGCCCAGATCGTCAAGACCGACCTCACCGACATCACCGACGAGCAGTGGGAGGAGACGTTCGAGACGAACATCCACGGCTACTTCTACCTGACCCGGGAGGCGCTGCCCCACCTCGAGGACGGCGATACGATCGTCAACACGACCTCGGTGAACGCGTTCGCGGGTAACGATCTGCTGGTCGACTACTCCACGACGAAGGGTGCGATCGTCGCCTTCACCCGCTCGCTGTCCCAGCAGCTCGCCCCCGAGGGGATCCGCGTCAACCAGGTCGCCCCCGGCCCGATCTGGACGCCGCTGATCCCCGCGACGATCGGCGACTACGACCCCGAGGCCGTCGAGGAGTTCGGCCAGGACGTCCCGATGGGGCGGCCGGGCCAGCCCAGCGAACTCGGGCCGGCGTACGTCTACCTGGCCTGTGCGGACTCCTCGTACGTGAGCGGACAGACGCTGCACGTCAACGGCGGCTCGATCGTGGGCGGGTAGCCGCTGAATTCGCGTCGTCGTGCGTCGCTTCCCGGCTCACTGTCCCTCGAGCCCGTCGACCAGCGCCGCGTAGTCGACGTGGTCGGTCCGCCGTTCGTACTCACAGGCCACAGCGAGTAACGTCGGTTCCACCCACGCGCGGCCGACGAACTCGACGGCCGTCGGGAGGCCGCGTTCGCCGAAGCCGTTCGGAATCGTCACACCCGGCAGCCCGGTCACGTTCGCGGCGGCGTTGACGGGCGGCGTCTCGAACTGGCCGAAGAACTCCGCGAGCGACTCCTCGATCGGATTCGCCACGGACTCCCGGGCCGGGGAGACGAGCGCGTCGTACTCGGCGAGGAGCTCGTCGAGCTGGCGCTGTGCCTTCGTCCGGACGCGGTTGGCGTTGACGTAGTCCTTCGCGAGCACGGTGCTCGCCCGGTAGCTGCCGAGCTGGTGGATTTCGTCGTCGAGTTCGTGGACATCTCCGCTCTCGACGAGCGTCTCGAACGCCGCCGCGGCCTCGGCGTCGATGATCGTCCCCGCCATCGCGGCGTAGGGCAGGTCGGGCAGCGAGACGCGGTCGACCGTCGCGAACTCGGCGAGCGTCTCGAGCGTTCGCTTGAAGTTCTCGCGGACTCCCTCCTGTTCGCCCTCGCCCGCGCCCTCGGGAACGGCGATCGCGAACTCGCCTTTTCGGCGGTCGCCCCGAGACGCGCCTCCGCCCTTCCCCTTCGGCGGCCCACGACCGGGCCGATCCCCGGAACGGGGCTCCGCGATCGCCTCGAGAACGCGCCGACAGCCGCCGACGGATCGACACATCGGGCCGACCTTGTCCATCGTCCACGACAGCGCCATGACACCGTCGCGACTCACCAGGTCGTAGGTCGGACGAACCGCGTTGATCCCCGAAAAGGCCGCCGGCGTGTTGAGCGAGCCCCACGTCTCCGTGCCGATCGCGAAGCCGACGAGGCCGGCCGCGACCGCCGACGCGGAGCCGCTCGAGGAGCCGCCGGCCCAGGCCTCGACGTCCCACGGGTTCCGTCCCGGGCCGGAGAAGGTGGCGTCCGCGCTGTCGTAGCCGAAGCCGCCGGCGAGTTCGACCATCGCGAGTTTCCCGACCAGCACGCCGCCGGCTTCCTCGAGTCGCCGGACCACGGTAGCGTCCTCGTCGAACGCCTGATCCCGGTACGGCTCCGCGCCCCAGGTCGTCGGCGCGTCCTCGGTGGCGACGAGATCCTTCACGCCGTAGGGGATACCGTGTAGGGGACCGCGGTCCTCGCCGGCCTCGAGTTCCTCGTCGAGTCGGTCGGCCGCTTCCAGCGCCCGCTCGTCGGTGACCGTCACGACGGCGGTGAGTTCGGGGCCGACCCGCTCGAGCCGATCGAGGTAGGCCTCCGTCAGTTCTCGGACGGTGAACTCGCCGTCGCGAAGCCGTCCGCCGAGTTCGCCGATCGGTTCGACGAGCACTTCGTCGGGAATCACGACCAGTCACCCCGGTACGCGCTGAACCCGTAGGCCGGCTCGTCCGCGTTCTCGAGTCCGACGTCTCCGAACGCGTCGGCGGAGGCGAGCGAGCCCTCGATCCCCTCGCGGATCACCTCGCGGTCCTCGTCGTCGAGTCGGTCGCCGTAGTTCGCGACGACGTACGCGAGCAGCGCCTCGGCGGGCTCGAGTTCTTCGATCGATTCCGCCGGGGCCGTCTCCCCTTCTTCGCCGGTCTCGTCCGCCGTTCCTGCGCTCGTCGTGCTCGCCGCCGTCGCCGCGCCGAGGAGCGCGAGAAACGTCCGACGGCGAGTCATAGCGATCCCTCAGTTCCGAACAGGTTGCCTCGTGACACCATACAGCATGCCCAACCTCCACGGTTGCTGGAATAAGTATTGCTACAAGTTACAGATTTCCCAAAGCCGAAATTATTGGGCCGGACGGCCGGTCCTGACCGGCGTCAGTCGTCGGCGTGCATCGTCCGCCCCTCGAGTTCGGGCCTGACGACGTCGCGATCGCTCTCTTCATCCTCGATGTCGTAGGGGTACTCGCCGGTGACACAGCCCAGACAGAGGTCGTCGCGCTCGGCCTCGAGCACGTCGGCGACCGAGTCGGTCGAGAGGTAGGCGAGGCTGTCGGCGTCGATGGCCTCGCGGATCTCGTCGGTGTCCTTGTCGGCGGCGATCAGTTCCTCGCGGGTGGCCATGTCGATCCCCATGTAGCAGGGGGCGACGATCGGCGGCGCGCCGATGCGGACGTGGACCTCCTCGGCGCCGCAGTCTTTGAGCAGCTGGACGAGCTGGGTCGAGGTCGTTCCGCGGACGATCGAGTCGTCGATGACGGTGACGGTCTTGCCCTCGATCGTGGACTTGATCGGGTTGAGTTTCAGCCGAACCGCGCGCTCGCGTTCGTCCTGGGTCGGCATGATGAACGTACGGCCGACGTAGCGGTTTTTCATCAATCCCTCCGCGAACTCGACGCCGTCGTCGTCCTCCGGGCGGGCCTCGCCGTCGGGAGTCGTCTCGCCCGCGGCCTCGGCGTACCCCGAGGCGAACGCGCGTCCCGAGTCGGGCACCGGCATCACGACGTCGGTCTCGACGCCGCTTTCCGTCCAGAGCTTCCGGCCGAGTTCGCGGCGGGCCTCGTAGACGAGCGTGTCGTCGATGACGCTGTCCGGTCGGGCGAAGTAAACGTGTTCGAAAAAGCAGTGAGCAGTGTTGTCCTCGTCGACGAGCTGATAGGAGTCGAACCCGCCGCCGTCCGCATCGAGGACGACCAGCTCGCCCGGCCTGACGTCCCGGACCAGCTCCCCGTCTAAGGTGTCGATCGCGGCCGACTCGGAGGCGAGGATGTAGCCGTCCTCGAGCTTCCCGATACACAACGGGCGGTTCCCCTGGGGATCCCGAACGCCGAGGACCGTCTCGTCGTGGCTGATCGTCAGCGCGTAGGAGCCGTGGATCCGCCCCATCGTGCGCTTGACCGCGCGGATCAGATCCTCCTCGAGCAGGTTGCGCGCGAGATCGTGGGCGATGACCTCGGTGTCGCCGTCGCTGGTGAAGGCGTGGCCGAGGGCGGCGAGTTCGTCGCGGATCTCGTCGGCATTGACGAGGTTGCCGTTGTGCGAGAGACCGAGCGAGCCGCTCTTGAACGAGACCGAGAACGGCTGTGCACAGGAGGTATCGAGCGAGCCCGCCGTCGGATAGCGGACGTGACCGATCCCCGCCGAGCCGGTCAGTCCCTCGAGGTCGCCCTCGTCGAAGACGTCGCCGACCAGCCCCCTGTCGACGTGGCTGTGTTGCTGGAAGCCGTCGTGGGTGACGATCCCCGCGGACTCCTGGCCGCGATGCTGGAGCGCGTAGAGCGCGTAGTACAACGGTCGGGCCGCGTCGCGACCGTCGAGCGCGACGCCGACGACGCCGCACTTTTCGGTCATTCCTGTTCGCCGGGGAGTCTCGCCCCGCCCATCAGTCATGGTCGTCTGTAGGGTCCCGCACGGACAAAAATCCCCGTGTTTGTGCCTTCAGTACGGTCTGGATGGCCGATCGATACACACGATCGTGAATACGCCCGTCGGATCGAACGACGGTGTCGCCGCGAACGAACGCCGGTCTACGACTCCGGTTTCCGCGCGAAGACGACGATCGCCGTGCTCTCTTCGAGCGCGTGCGGGGAAACCTCCTGGTCGCCGTCGAACCGAACGAGGTCCCCCGCCTCGAGTTCGTGGGTCTGCCCGTCTACCGAGAGTTCGAGGGATCCCGACAGGAGGTGGAAGACCACGTGTGACTCCGGGTGGCGGTGTTCCGGGATCCGTTCGTCGGTCTCGAGTTGCAGCCGGACCGCTCGAGGTTCGCCGTCGTCGAACACCTCGGCGTGGGGCGTCTCGGTCAGATCGGAAAGCGACGTCAGTTCGGGCATACCCGATCGTTTCTCGCTCGCCTACTTGGGGATGGCGTCGAACCCGTTCGCAGATTCCGACCCGCCGGATCCGACCGAAAGGTGTTAACGGGTCGCTCCCCCAAACGAGAGCACGCACGCCAGCGCCGTCGAGGGATTCGATCGTCGGGTTCGATCCTCGAGACGGCTGGCACTCGCCGACATCCAACGATGGTATCCGAGATCCCACCCGAAGACGTCAAGGAAAAGCTCGAGGACGACGACGTCCAGATCGTCGACATTCGATCGGAATCCGAGTACGAGCGGGGTCACATCCCCGGTGCGATCAACGTGCCGATGGCCAGGCTCGCGACGTCGATCGACGAGTACGACTGGGGCGACGACGTGATCGTCGCCTGTCCGATCGGACAGAGTTCGATCCAGGCCGCCCGGCTGATCGGAAGTTACGAGGACGTCGACAGTGACGCCGTCGCGAGCATGGAGGGCGGCTACCGGGAGTGGGAGTACGACCTCGAGACCGGGTCGGACGGCGCCGAGGACTGATCCGGGAGATCACTCCTCGACGATTTCGACGGGATCGCCGACCTCGAGGGGCCGATCCCGGTATCGCTCGGGAATGTTCCCGATGAGCATCAGCGTGTAGTAGTGGTCGAAGGCGTTCGCGTCGGCCCACTCCGGAAACGTCTCCCGGCGCTTCTCGACGAATCGCCGCTGGAACTCCGGAAGCTCCTCGCCGGTATCGGGGTCACGTTTCGGGACGATACAGCGCCCGCAAGGGGTGACACCGTCGAACCGGACGTCGCCGGCGACGAACGACGGCGCCCCGGAGCCGACGAAGCGATCCTCCCAGAACGGCTCGACGCCACCTATCTCGACGTTCGCTCGCATCCGACGGCGGACGTTCTCGACGGTCAGCCCGTCGAACCAGCCCGCGACGGTCTCGAGGGTGGCCGTACTGATAACCGACGGCCCCATCTCGCGTCGGTCGACGAATCCGAGCGATCGGTCGCGCTCGAGGGAGAGTTCGAGGTCGAAAACGTCACCGAACCAGTCCTCCGCCTGCTCGCGCTCGTTCTCGAGGTCGAACCGCCGACGGTCGCCGTCGTCGGTCTCGACCGCGAGTTCCCCGGCTTCGGGATCGAACTCGGTCTCGAGGTCGTGAACGCGGGTCGTTCGCTTTCCGTTTACCACGTCCCCGCTCGCGTCGACGAGCGCGAACTCCCTGTCGCGGGCGAGGGTGCCGCCCGCGACGAACTCGGCTCGCTCGAGGTCGATCCCGTCGAGCCCCTTGATCGGGTACACACGGAGCCGGTCGACTCGTGCCATCGCTTCCTCCTGGGGGAGGATACCGTATAACACCCCCGTTTGACCTCGGGCGTCGGCTTTCGCCAGTACGGGCGTCGACTCGGCGCGTCTACGTGCCGCGATACGTGTACGGAATCCCGTCATACTCCTCGACGACCCGCGCCTCGAGGTACGTCCGTGCCGCGTGTCGGGGAAACTGGCCCATCTCGACGACGTCGGCGAGCACCGTCTTCGTCGCCCGGAACCAGAGTCGAAACTCGCGGTCGGCCTCGCCGGGCTCGAGTTCGACGATAGCGCCGCGGTCGCCTCCGCGGTGCTCGTCGAACTCGAGCCAGGGAACGCGGTAGGCGTCGACCCCGTCATCGCGGACGAGATACAGCGCCTCGTACCGACAGGGATCGAGAAAGTCGGCGAGAATCCGCTCTCCGGCGACCGCCTCGGCGACCGGCGACTCGTCGACGGCGCCGTCCGCGAGCGGGGTTCCCTCGTCGATTCGCTCGCCGAGATCCAGTTTCGTGGCGCCCCAGTGGCTGTATCGCAGGTCGTAGAGCCGATCCGGTCGTTCGTCGGCGACGAGGGCCCTATGTCCCATCGGCTCCCCTCCGCGGTCGGCTCCGAATCGTCCTCGCGTACGAACCCTCGGTCTCCATCGGTGGTGCTGGTCGCTCCCTCGCACTTCAATCCGTGGACGAGATCGGGGAATCGGAGGAACCGAACACAACCGAGAAAACCCTACAACCCCTACACGCTCGAACGGATGGCCTACGACGCGTTCCTCTTCGACAACGACGGCGTGCTGACGAGACCGACCGATCGCGAGGTCCTGATCGAGGCGATCCGTACCGCCTTCGACGAGGTCGGCGTCGCGGAGCCGACGACCGACGAGGTCGAGACGTTGCTCCGTCCGGACGTTCCCTCCCTCCGAACGGTCGCTATCGATCGAGGTCTCGAGCCCGAGACGCTCTGGGCGGCCCGCGAGCGCGCGGCGATCGAGGCCCAGCTCGAGGAACTCAGGGCGGGTCGGAAACGACCCTACGAGGACGTTACGGCACTCGAGCGCCTCGAGGAGCCGACGGCGATCGTCAGCAACAACCAACACGAGACGATCGGGAACATCCTCGACCACTGCTCGCTCGCCCCGTTCGACGTCTGGTACGGACGGGAGCCGACGCTCGAGGGGGTCGAACGAAAGAAACCTGAGCCGTACTACCTCGAGCGCGCGGTCGACGACCTCGGGGTCGAGAATCCGATCTACGTCGGCGACAGCCACGTCGACGTCGCCGCGGCCGACGCCCTCGGGATCGACGCGGCGTTCGTTCGCCGGGACCACCGTCGCGGGTACGACCTTCCGACGGAGCCGACCTACGAGATCGACTCGCTCGCGGAGCTGCGGGAACTGCCCCGGTAATCGATTCATACGGTTTACTGTAAGTCATTACCGGCGCAACCGCGACCCGTGCGGCGGTTGCGCCGGTAAATCGTTACAGCAATCCGTATCAGGCTCTCGCTCGCGACTCGGCTCGTTCCTTGATCGTTCGATTTCGCTCCCCGAACTCCCGCTCGAGCCGTCGCTCGTCGAACAGGAGCGGAACGAGCGCACCTCGAGCCGTCTCGCGCTGGAGGAGCCGGGTTCGCCTCCCGCCGTCGATCGGCTCGAGGTGAAACTCGTGGTAGCTGTCGAAGGCGAACGGCACGCCGACCCGATCGAGGCGGACGAGCCGGCGGTTCTCCTCGGCGATGAGGATCTCGGGCTCGAGAAACCTGATTCGACCGTCAGCCGCCGGTCGATCCGATCCGACGCGGGTTCCCACGACCGGGATCGCGTCGATCGATCGTTCGATCGCCGTTCGTCCCGCTCCCTCCTCGAGTTCTCCCAGCACGCTCCAGACCACCTCGGGGGGTGCGTCGATCTCCTCGAACAGCTCGATCTGGTTCATGCTACCATGTCTCTCGCACGAAACGATTACTGTGTCGGTTTCCCGCACCCGGTTCCTGTCGGAGCGAGCGCGGTTCGGAACGAACGGAGTGAGTGAGAACCGCGGAAAGCGAACGGGGAGGGACGACCCGTGAGCGAACGGAGTGAGTGAGAACCGCGCATGTAAACGGGAAACAGAGTGTCCCGTAAGCCGTACGCTCGGTATTCAAACCGTTGCAGTTGCTCCTCTATCGGTCACCGAACGCGGCGTATCGCCGGATTCGTTCCGAACGAAGCGGCCAGCACAGGCACCCTCGCCGCCGTATTCTGCGAGATTCGCCCGTCCAGACGGGGTCGCAGCGATGTGTTCGGCCGCCACCGACTGCCCCTTGAAGGTCGGCTCTCGAGCGGGCCACCACGAGCGCCCGCGGGGTCGCCGTCGACGGCTTCGGGGACGAACGCGATTTCGCCCCGTCGAGGACCCGCTGCGACCGTCCCGGGCACCACAGGGCTGGAACACTGACCTGAGCGACCGGACTCGGAGACGGTCCGATACCGATGACTGTTGGAAATAGGATTTAAAAGTAGAACGGCTCGAGCGGTCGACGTCCTGAATCCCGCGTTTCAGGCTCCCGTCACGTGTTTGTGAGTGACTCTCGGCGGCGGTGACGTTCGAAGGCCTTATGTAGTGGTCGGGCACTTCGATATAGTACGAAGAAGATGAGGAGTTCACCCCTGCGGTCCGCCGCAAGATGAGTTCTGATGTGAGCCTTGGTAGTTCGGTGACGCCCGATCGGTCCACGATCGCGGTCGAACCGAACTGGACCCATTCAAG